>JAAYAQ010000256.1 GCA_012719295.1 Candidatus Hydrogenedentota bacterium
ACGACGGACGCCTGTACCATGTGACGGCGGATCCGCTCGAGCAACATCCCATCCCGGATGAGGCCGGGGCTGGAACCGCGGAAATCCGTCAGAAGCTCGAGACGGTGCTGGAGATCGTGCCGTGAATCCCGGCGGTCTCCCCTCCCCCACGGCTTGCAGCCGGTTTGCGGGGTGATTTATGATGCGGTGCACTCAGCAGCCCGTATACCGAGGGCCCAATCGTGAAGGTTTCGTCAGTTTATGACATCGCCCACGCATGACAAGGCGTCCTGGCTTGCCGACGCAGCCCCGGATGAGCTTCGCCGCATTGTGGTCGCCCTGTACCGCGCGCATCGGCTGGTGTCGGCGATTACGGACCTTGACGTGCTGCTGGAACGCATCCTGGAGGAAAGCAAGCAGGTGGCCCAGGCGGAGGCCTGCTCGCTGCTGTTGTACGACCCGGATTCGGAAGAGTTGTATTTTCAGGTAGCGCTGGGGGAAAGCGGGGATCTGCAGACGCTGAAACGCGAGATCCGGCTGAAAGTGGGCCAGGGCATCGCGGGTGCGGCCGCGGCCGCGCGGGAATGCGTCAACGTCATCGACGTCGGCCAGGACAGCCGGTTCTATGACTTTGCCGACCAGCGATCCAATTTCCGGACCCGCAATCTTCTGGCCGTTCCACTGATCGACCGCGACGAACTGGTTGGCGTGCTCGAAGTCGTCAACAAAGTGGGCGGGGCCCATTTTACGGGCGTCGATCTGCACGTGATGGAGATGTTTTCCGCACTCACGGCCTCGGCCCTGGCCAACGCGCGGCTGATCGAGAAGAACCTGCGCGCCGAACGTCTGGCCGCCCTGGGCCAGGCCGTGGCGGGGATGTCGCACCACACCAAGAACATCCTCGCGGGCATGACGGGCAGCGTCGACCTGATCGACCAGGGGCTGAGCCAGGGCAATCAGGAGTTCCTGCACCAGAGCTGGCCGGTGTTCAAACGCTGCACGGAACGCATCTCGAATTTCGTGGAAGACATGCTTGCGTATTCGAAACCGCGCGTGCCCATGCGGCGCCCCTGTGATTTGAACTCGGTCATCCAGGACGCGTGCGAGACGTTCCAGGGCCTGCTGGTGGTGAAGAAAGTGGGGCTGACGGTGGACACGTCCCGCCTGAATCGGCGGCCCAGCCTGGACGAGCGCGCGATATACCGGTGCGTGCTGAATCTTCTGACGAACGCCGCCGACGCGGTACCGCGCGAGGGCGGGCGGATTCGGATATCGGCGTATTCCGCGTCCGGCAACGTGGTCTGGCTGGAAGTGGCCGACAACGGCTCCGGCGTCCCTGAAGCGATCCGGGAAAGCGTCTTTGACCCGTTCTTTTCGACCAAGGGTTCGGACGGCACGGGGTTGGGACTGGCCGTCACGAGGAAGATTGCGGAAGAGCACGGCGGCAGTATTGTGGTTGAGACCGCGCCCGAGGGCGGCGCGCTGTTCCGAATGTGCCTCCCCTGCGAGCACACAACCGAATGAGGCTGAATGGTGGCAAAGGATAAGACATCAGGGCTTGAGTACGTCGGGTGGAAATTCTGGTTTGTGGTCTTTGTCGTGGTCGCGGTTCCGGCGGTCTACGCGAGTTTTCAGCTCGTGACGGAACGGACCACGCCGTTGGTTCCGGTCGCCATGGGCGCGATTGGCGCGGCCATCGGGGCCGGCGTGGTTTCCTGGGCCGTCAATTCCGTGCTGCAGTACCGGACCAGAAAGCGCCAATTGGCGGCGCGCAAGAAGGCCCGGAAACGCTAGACCGATTACAGGGGCGGGCAACAGCATAGACTATGGCAGATCTGCAAGATATCGAAACGTATCTGATAGAACATCCCGACGACCATGACCAGCGGTGGCGCCTGGCCAAGAAGCTGTACATGGCCTGCGAGTACCGGGATGCCCTGTCGCACCTGTTGATCCTCAAGCGTGACGCGGACTGGAAACTCAACCACAGCCGCTATCTGGCCGCCACGTATTACCGGCTGGGCCGGTACGACGAGTGTGTGCAGGAGCTTCAGGGGGCAATGGAATCGTGGCCGCACGAGATCCCGATTCGCGAACAGTTGGCCCGGGCGTATGAAGTGGCTTCGAACACGGACGCGGCGGTACGGGTCTGGCAGGACATCCTCAAGATCGATCCCCAGCATCCCATCGCGACGCAGACGATCCATCGGTTAACGACGGCGGAGGAGGAGCCCTCCTCGGAGAATGAACTTCGCCTGAACGAAAGCGACAGCGGGATCAACCTCTCCCCCGGCACGACCTGCCCGAAATGCGGCGCGCGCAACAGCCTGGAATTCGACCGGTGCTGGCAGTGTCACGCCTTGTTGTCGGCTCCCGGCACCCCGACTCCGGAGATGCGGAAACCGGTGTCGCCGTCGACGCCCGCGCGGTTCTGGACCGTGCTTATCGGCCTGGCCGCGGTGGCGCTGCTCGCGAGAGGAGTCTACCTCACGCTGTCGTACGCGGCGAGCCGCCCGGTAGCGGTGGATGGCTTCATTGTGGCGTCGAGCGTGGACAGCCTGCTGGATCACGAATGGTTCGCGGGGCGTGTGGCGGCGGGGTGCACGCTGCTGGTGGTCTGGCCCGCGATCCTGTGGCTGGCGGCAATCACCTGCTGCGAGCAGCCGGTGCCGTTCCGGCGGGTTCTGGGGATCGGCCTGCTGGCGGCTTCGCTGACGTACGTCCTGATGTGGCTGCCGTACCGGATGCTGCCCTTCGCGGTGGCTGCGCCCGTGGTCCTTACGCTGGTGCTGATTCCGCTCCTGTTCCGGGGAACGCTCTTCCGCGCGCTGATCGTGTGGGCGGTTCAGATCGTGCTTGCGCTGTTGTGCGGCTTTGGCGTGTTTGCGGCCGTCACCAACGTCGCGACGTTCAATCATATGGACACGCTCGCCGCCCTGGATACCGCCCGCGCCACGGAAATGCCGGGCGGCGCGGTCACGTTTTCCGCGGCGGAAGTCCCGGCGGAATATACGATCTACTGGAAGGAGACGCCGTCGGTGTGGGTGAACAGCGCTGGGCGCCTGGCGGAGTTCACGTTCAGACGTTCCAGTTCGGATGCGCCCGTAACGGTTGAATTCGCGGAGGCGGGGCACACGCTGATCTATCGTCAGGATCAAGTGCCGCCGTTCTCGTTCAGCCATGCCATTGCGCCGGGCCGCACGTACGGGCTGCGGGTGCAGAGCCGCCGCCCGGATCCCGTGGAGGTGCGCATATCCGGTCTGCTTGTGCCCCAGGTGACGGACCGGCAAGCCGCACAAACCGATCCGTCGAGGGATCGCCCCGATGCAGCATCTGAATCTCTCCCAGGACGCGGGCCTGCTGGCCGCGACGGAGTACGCACAGGCCCACGATGACGATCCGGGCCACGGCGTGCAGGTGGCCCGGCTGGCGGTGCGCCTGTTTGCCGCGACACGCGAATTGCACGGCCTGGGCGCGGCCGATGAACGCCTGCTGGTTGCGGCGGCCCTGCTGCACGACCTGGGGTGGCCGGTGCGTCCCGAAGCGCATCACAAAGGCGCGCGCGACCTCATCCTGGGAATCCCGCTGCGCGGATTCAGCGAGGAAGAGCGCGGGATGATCGCCTGCCTGGCCCGCTACCATCGCAAAGCGCACCCCAGCGACCGGCACAAGGTCTACCGGGACTTGAACGCACCCGCACGGGACAAGGTCCGGAAACTGGCGGCCATTCTGCGGATCGCGGACGGCCTGGACCGGACCCACGCGGCCACGGTCAAGACGCTGGAAACGAGCCGGGACGGCCGGACGCTGACCATCTCGGTGGAGCAGGCGCCGCGCAGCGCCATCGACCTCATGGGCGCACAACGCAAGAAAGACCTTTTCGAGGCCGTTTTTGGTGTTGACGTTGTGATTCGAGGTTGAATGATCGGGCGAAATCCGGTTTACTGGCGCTATCCAATAAACTCTGACCCGCTTTGAAAGGAGAGCTCCCGTGATGGCCCGTATGTGTATTGTCCTGACATTGCTTGCCTCCGCCTGCGTCGCCCAGGCGGAACCCATCACCCTGAACGTGATGTCGTTCAATATTCGTTTTGGAACCGCCAATGACGGCGAGAATTCGTGGGAAAACCGCCGGGATCTGGTCGTGAAGATGCTGCAGGAACGCGCACCCGACATCGTTGGGACGCAGGAATGCCTGGATTTTCAGGCCGACTACATCGTGGCGAAACTGCCGGAGTACCGGTGGTTTGGCGTGGGACGCGAAGCCGATGCCTCGGGAGAGCGCATGGCGGTATTGTACAAGTGGCAGCAGTTCAGTCCGATCGAGATCACCAGTTTCTGGCTCTCGGAAACGCCGGAAGTCCCGGGCAGCCGGTCGTGGGACAGCGCCTGCCCGCGCATGGTGACGGCGGTCCGCTTTTATCATCACGGCACGCGGCAGTTCTTCACGTTCTGCAATACCCATTTCGATCACCGGAGCGAACCCGCCCGCCAGGGGGCGGCGCAGGTGCTTCTCAACTATGTGAACTCGCTTGATCCGGCCATGCCCGTCGTGATGACCGGCGATTTCAACTCGTACGCGGGCCAGTCCGCGGCCTGGAGTACGCTCGTGCAGGGCGACATTCGGGATGCGTGGCTTGCCGCGGCCAAGACCGCCGGCCCGACGACCACGTATAACGGTTTCGAACCGCTGAAGGAGGACGCCGACCGCCGTATCGACTGGGTTCTGGTCCGCGGGCCCATTGCCGTCGAACACTGCGAGACCGTGGTCTACGAAGAAGGCGGCCACTATGCCTCCGACCATTTCGCCATTGCGGCGCGTCTCACGATCACGCTGTAAGGGCAGCCTCGCCCGCGCCGGCCTGTTCGGCGCGGGCGCACACTAGTTCTGAAAGGTGGGATCGTTCAGAGTCCTGCGCCAGTGGTTGAGCCGCGCGCGGAGGTCGTTGAGGACGGGGGCGTAGAGTGCGGACTCTATGAGGTCGTTCTGTTCGTAGGGGTCGGTCTCGGTGTGGAACAGCTCTTCCCGCCCGGTCTTGAGGTGCCTCACCAGCTTGTGCCGGGGCGTGCGCACCATCCGGAACAGGTCGTCGTAGTGGCAGAAGATGCTGTCGCGGAGCCGTTTACGGCGGCCGGTCAACAGCGGGGTGAGGGTGCGCCCCTGCACCCCGGCCGGAATGGGCGCTCCGGCAATATCGCACAGGGTGGGCATCACGTCCATGAGATCCACCAGCGCATCGCACCGGACGCCGCTCTGAAACCCCGGCCCCCGGATGATCAGGGGCACGCGGACCGCTTCCTCGTACATGTTCTGTTTACCGAGGAGTCCGTGGGCGCCAAGACTCAGCCCGTTGTCGCCGGCCAGAATGACCACGGTGTTTTCGAGCAGTCCTTTCTCCTGCAGGCGGTGCAGCATGCGTCCGATCTGGTTGTCGAGGTGGGTCAGCATGGCGTAGTAGCGCGCAATCTCCTGTCTGATCTCGAGGGGATTCAGGGGACGCGGCAGGAGCTTTTCGTCGCGGATATCAAGCGTGCCCGGGTCGAAAAGCGGGGCGGGCATGAAGTTCGGCGGCAGAGAGATGGTTTGCGGCGGATACAGGGCCTCGCATTTCTCGGGAGGCGTGCGGGGATCGTGGGGCGCCGTGTACCAGACGAACAGGGCGAAAGGTTCCATGCATTCCCCGTCCAAAAGTTCCAGCGCGCCGTCGGTGAACACCTCCGACGGGTGGCGCTTCACGTCGGCGGGCGCATCGTCGGGTCCCTGCACGACGGGGATGCTGTCGTATCCGTGCATCCCGCCGAGAAAGACGTTGCGCATCAGGTAGAACCCATGGTGGCAGGGACGCCCGTCGTTGTGCCACTTCCCCGTAAAGGCCGTTTGATACCCGCGCTGGGACAGTTCGCGGGCGACCCGGGGCGCGTCGGGGCGGATCGGTTGCCTGAAAAAGGTCACCCCGTTGCGGAAGCCGTACTGGCCCGTCAGAAGGCAGGCCCGGCTGGGCGTGGAAATCGGGTTGGACGCGTGACAGTGGGTGAAATGGACGCCCCCGCGCGCAAGCCAGTCCATGTGGGGCGTGCGGAGCACCCGGTTGCCTGCGGCGCCCACGGCGCGGAACTGGTGGTCGTCGGTCAGGATGAAGAGGACATTCGGGCGCTGATTCGGATATATGGTTGCCATGGCCGTCCCCCTGCGCACGCGGCATTCGCGCGGTCCCCACGCCTCTGGACATGCACAGGGTAGGCCATTCCGGCCCGGGCGCGCAAGCCCGGCGGCCGCGGTCAGAGTGTAATCCGGACAGGCCCGCGTGATAGACTTGCGCGTGGCGCAAGGCATTAGAAGGAGGAACGCGCTCATGCCGGAAGGACGAAAAACCATCCACGTTATCTGCAACACGCACTGGGACCGCGAATGGGCGTATCCCTTCGAGGAAACGCGTCTGTTGCTGCTCGATTTCATGGACAGTCTGCTGGATTTGCTGGATCGCGACAGCGATTTTCACTCATTCCTGTTCGATTCGCAGACCATCGCGCTGGACGACTATCTCGAACTGCGGCCCGAACGCCGCGAGGACATGGAACGGCACGTGACGTCCGGGCGGCTGGTGATCGGGCCGTGGTATTCGCTGCCGGAAGAGTACATCGTGAACGGCGAATCCCTCGTGCGCAACCTGGTGATCGGCCATCGCAAGGCGCGCGCCCTGGGCAAGGTGTCCAAGATCGGGTACACACCGTTCAGCTACGGCCAGACGTCGCAAATGCCGCAGATCTACCAGGGATTCGGCATAGACACGATCGTCTTTTACCGGGGCATCAACACGCCCAAGAGCGAGTTCGTGATGGTGGGGCCCGACGGGTCCGAGGTGTTCGGGACCCGTTTTGGCTGCCTGAGCCGTTTCAGCTACTACTTTTACGTGTACCGCATGCTGGTTCACGGCATGAGCCGCGACGAATGGTGGTACGACTGGGACCGGGGGGCGTGCCCGTTTCGGCTGGCGTCGACGCGCCACCCGCGCGCACACTACTACATTCTGGATCCCGAGAAGAAGCAATGGAACCCGGAACTGCTTCCGGACCAGCTCCAGAAGCTCGTGCGCGACGAATCCGAGCATTTCACGACGGACCACATCGCGTGCATGCAGGGCTTCGATTCGAGCGCGCCGGACCCGCGCGAATCGGAGATTATCGAGCTGTGCCGCTCACTGATGCCCAACCACGACATCAAGGCGTCGAGCCTGGCCAATTTCCTCGAGATCGTGAAGAAAGAGGTCAAGAAACCCTACCGGATCGAAGGCGAAAGCCGCGACCCCGGCGCGACGGGCAAATGGACGCACCTCTTCGGCGACGTCATCAGCGCGCGAACGCGGATCAAACGGGCCAACGCGCGGAACGAGACCAACCTCCAACGCTGGGCCGAACCGTGGAGCGCCATCGGCGCGATGGTCGGCGAACCCTACATGAAAGCCCCCGTGGCGCACGCCTGGAAACTGCTGCTGCAGAACCATCCGCACGACACCATCTGCGGCGCGGGCCCCGATCAGATGGAGAAGGACGTCCTTCACCGTGCCGACCAGATTGACCTCATCACCGAGGGCGTGGCACGCCGGGGGATGGGGGCCGTGCAGGCGCGCATCGACAACTCCGACCTGTCCGAGAAGGACGTGGTGCTGACCGTGTTCAATCCGTCGCCGTTTCCGCGAAAGGGCGTCGTTTCGTGCCTGGTTGACCTTCCGGACAAGACCGGCTACGAGAACTTCAGCGTTCAGACGCCCGAAGGCCAACGGATGCGGGTGCAATTCGCGGAACGCTTCCCGTTCGGCACCCTGGTGCGCAATCTCCAGGACATTTCGCTGGAACTGCGCTCCGAGCGGGTCCGGTGCCACATCGAGACCGGCGAGGTGCCCGCGCTGGGGTACCGCACGTATCATCTGGTGCGGGAAGACCGGCAGCCCTGGGAACCCGGCACGCTGGCGCCGGAACGCAACGTGCTTGAAAACGAGCATCTGCGCGTGACGTTCAACGCCGACGGCACCCTCGATGTGCTGCACAAGGCCACGAAACAGACGTACACCGGCCAGCACTATCTCGAGGACACCGGCGAGACCGGCCATTCCTGGGTTCACATGGAACCGGACGAGAACCAGACGATCACCTCCCACGGGTTCCCCGTGTCGCTCGCGCTCGAGGAATCGGGCCCGCTGTTTGCGCGCATGCGCCTCGATTATCACCTGCGGATACCCGTGGGCCTGCGGGACATGATGGACGCCACATTCCGGGAACCGGTCGACAACCACACGGCACGAAGCACAGACTGCGCGGACCTGGTGGTGACGTCGCGGTTCACGCTGCGCGCGGGCTCGCCCTTGCTCGAGGTGACCACGACCCTGGACAATCCCTGCCGGAACCACCGGCTGCGCGTCGTCTTCCCGACGCGGCTCCAGACCGATGCGACGCATTCCGAAGCGGGGTTCGACGTGATTGCGCGCGACATCCGGGTCAAGGAGGGGTCGCCCTATTTCGGCAAACCCAACCCGCAGTATCCGATGCACCGGTTTGTCGACATGACGGACGGCAGCGCGGGGTTTGCGGTGCTGAACACGGGGATCCGCGAATACGAGGCCATGGATACGGAGGAACGGCCGCTGGCCATTACGCTGCTCCGGGCGTTCACGTTCCGGCAATCGCCCGTCATCGACCGCTGGGAAGTGTATCCGGAGATGGAGACGAGCCAGTGCCTCGGGCCGCATGAATGGACCTACGCCCTGTTTCCGCACGCCGGGGACTGGTCGAACGGCGTATTCGATGCCGCGGAGGCGCTTACGCTCCCGCTCGAGGTCGCGCAGGCCGGCGCCCACGAGGGCACGCTGCCCAAACAGCAGCGTTTCCTGGAGATTAAGGGCGGGAACATCCAGATGACGGCGTTCAAACGGACCGAAGACCGCGACGACAGTTACATCGTGCGGCTGTTCAACCCGGGCGACCGCAACGTCACAACCACCCTCTCGTGTTTCAAGGACATCCGCCGGGCGTGGCTGACCAATCTGGATGAAGAACGCCTGGAAGCCCTTTCCCCGTCGGGCGACAGCCTGAAACTCAAGATTGCGAAGAAGAAGATCGTCACCATCGAATTTCAGCTTTAACGCGTGGAGTCTCAACATGCCTTTCACCGAGTTCGACCGGCATCAGGTCAGGTTCTTTCCGCTTCGCGAGCGGGAAAACCGGGTATTCATCGAGCAGGACCACATCCACCCCGATGACTCGCCACAGGCTCTCACCGGGCCGCAGCAGCGGCTCATCGAGGAGGTCGCGGACCGCATCGTCGCCGCCCGGCAATGCGGCGCGGCGCGCATGCTGACGTTTGGCGCGCACGCCATCAAGAACGGGCTCGCCCCGGTGATGGCGAGACTCGTCGAAGGTCAGTGGATCACCCATCTGGCCACCAACGGCGCGGGGATCATCCACGACTGGGAATTCGCGTTCATCGGTGAAAGCAGCGAGCACGTGGCCGCCAACGTGGCCCAGGGCAAGTTCGGCATGTGGGAGGAGACCGGGTTTTATCTGAACCTGGCCCTGGCGATCGGGGCCTGGGAAGGCCTGGGTTACGGCGAGTCGGTGGGCGCGCTGGTCGAGAACGAAGGGGTGACGATTCCCAGTGAAGAAACCCTGACGGCCGCCATCACAAACGGCGTGGCCGGCGACCCGCGGCAGGCCGCGGCCGCGGCCGACCTGCTCTATCTCGTGCGGCGGTTCGAGTTGAAGGCCGGCTGGATGGCCGCGCCGCATCCCTACAAGCGGTTTGGCCTCCAGGCGGCGGCGTACCGGCTCGGCGTGCCGCTGACCGGCCACCCGATGATCGGGCATGACATCATCTACCTGCACCCGCTGAACCATTGCGCGGCCCTGGGACGCGTGGCGCAACGGGACTTCCTCACCTTTGCGCAGAGCGTCAGCAACCTCAGCAACGGGGTGTATCTCAGCATCGGCTCAGCGGTGATGTCGCCCATGGTATTCGAAAAATCCATGTCGCTGTCGCAGAACGTGGCCCAGCAGGCGGGCAAACGGATCGAGAACCACTTCATCATGGTCGTGGACCTGGCCGAGTCGCACTGGGACTGGCAGCAGGGCGAACCTCCGGAGGACCATCCGGACTATTATCTCCGCTACAACAAGTCGTTTTCGCGCATGGGCGGCATTATGCGCTACCTGTCCGCGGATAACCGCGATTTTCTGCTGGCCCTTCTTCGCAACCTTGAGCAACGGAGTATCGGCTGATGATGGTGCTGTCGCATGTCGAGCAGGAGATCCTGGACCAGATGCTGGCGCGGCGCCCGGATCTTGCACCGTGCGTGGACGGTCTCCTGAAACTGCACGCGGCGCTGGTCGCGTGTTATGACGGCGGGGGCAAACTGATGCTCTGCGGCAATGGCGGCAGCAACGCCGATGCCATGCACATCGCCGGCGAACTGTGCAAGAGCTTCGAACGAAAACGCCCGATCTCCGCGCAGATGAAAACCGCGCTTCAGCAGCTCCCTCTGGGCGACGCGCTGGCCGCACATCTGGAGACCGGATTGCCCGCCATTTCCCTGGGCTTCAACGGTTCGCTGAAGACGGCGATGGAGAACGACTCGGCGCTGCGCGACATCGCCTTTGCGCAGGAGGCGTTCGCTCTCGGGAAACCGGGCGATGTGCTTCTGGGTATTTCCACTTCGGGCAACGCCGCGAACTGCCTGATGGCGATGTCGGCGGCGAAAGCCCTGGGCGCGGTCACGGTATCGCTCACGGGCCCGAAAGGCGGAAAAATGGCCGA
>JAAYAQ010000257.1 GCA_012719295.1 Candidatus Hydrogenedentota bacterium
CGCGGGAAGGAGGGGCTTGCCATGCAACGGCCGACGGCAGTGACGGTATTTGGGGTTTTGAACATCGTGTTCGGCGTGATGGCGGTCACGTGCACGCCCTTTGCACTCATTACCACCAAGCTCTCGCAGCGCATGCTCGACAACCTGCCCGAAGCGTCGCGGATGGAGAATCCGGTCCAGGAGATGATGCAGTCTCCCGGCTTCATGACCTACACCTACGTGAGCACGGCGGTGGGCATGGCGTTCGGCGCTCTGCTGATTGCCGCGGGCATCGGCCTGCTGAAATTGCGGCCGTGGGCGCGTCTGGTGTCGATCGGATACGCGGTGTACTCTTGGGTGGGCACCGCGGCCGGGCAGGTCATCGCCTATTTCCTGTTGTATGCACCGATGCTGGAGACCGCCCCTCCCTCGGGCGGTCCCGCAAGCGCCGCATTCGTGGGCCCGGTTGTCGGCGCGGTCGTCGGCTCGTGCGTGTCGTTGGTCTATCCGACGATTCTGCTCATCTTCATGCTGCGGCCTGAGATTAGGGCGGCGTTTCAGCCCGGCTGGGGCACGCCCCCGCCGGTTCCGCCGGGTTTGGAGTCCTGACCAGGCTATTCTATCCAATAAAAAAGCCCCCTGGGATCAGGGGGCTTTGCTTGTCTGCCGGTGCCGACGGTCTAGCGGGCCATCCAGAGCATGTTGGCAATCAGCAATTGTTCAAGGCTGATCAGAAACTCGGGATGTTCGTCCCGGTTGCGGTTCCCCGGGCGGATCGAATCCGACGGCGGGACCGCGGCCTGCGCCGGCTTCGACACGGCGCGCTTCTTCCAGAACATGGGGGCAGCTTCCTTTCACCCGGCGCCATACCGGATTAAACAACGGGCGCGTTCCGGAAAGAACGCGCCCGATTTGGCTCCTGATTCGCTTTGCCTGCGTAAACGACGGGAACGTGTTGCTTATTCCCGTAATATGCGCACTGCGGGGGGAGGTTCAGGCCAGGAACCAGGGATTCGCCTGATACCACTCGACCGTCTTGCGCAGGGCCTCGACGAGTGGCGTAGCGGCCCGAAGACCGAGGGATGCGGCCAGCGCGATGTCCGGCCAGGCGTCAAGCGGTTCACCGGCCCGGTTCGGCAGCGCACCCGGACGGAGCAGCTCCGTCGCGTCCAGTTGCCCGGCAAGCATCTCCGCGAGCTCCCGGATAGCGACCGGGGCGCACGCCGGCGCGTTGAGCAGCGACGGAAAGGCGTCTTCGCGGACTGCACGGGCCGCCGTTTCGAGGAGCAGCCCCGCCGCGTCTTCGACATACAGGAACGCCCGGCGCTGCCGGCCTTCCGTCATCGGGATGGCCTCCTTCCGCAGGGCCTTGCCGATCAGCTCGGGCACAAACAGCGCCGGAGGCTGGCCCGGACCGAATACGATGGGCAGCCGCAGCACGCACGCGCGAAGCTCATCGCGCCGCGCGGCCTCCACAACGCTCTCCGTGGCCGCCAGTTTCCCCGCTCCGTATGCGTTGATGGGCTCACAGGGCTGGTCTTCGGTCCATGGCATGGGTGCCGCACCGTATTCCATCTGCGAGCCGGGCATGACCAGGACCGGCCGTTCGGTTCCGGGCAAGGCGCGCAAGATCTTGACCAGGGATGCCGTCAGGGCGGCGTTTCCCGAGAAGACCCGGGCCCAGTCTTCCGTGCCCGCGTCCCGTTCGATGGACCCCGCGCAGTGGACGACCACATCGGGCCGCATCGCGCGCAAGGCCTGGCCGCTTGCCTGCGGGTCCAGAAGGTCGACGGCGCGCACTTCCACAGGGGGCGCGCCCAGCGATTCGCGGACGCGGCGCGCCCGCGCGGACTCCGCCACGATGTCCATTCCAGCGACCCGGGCGCCCAGGCGATACGCCGCCGCCGCGGTGTGAATGCCGATGAATCCCTGGATGCCCGTGATCAAAACCGTTCGGCCGGCCAGGGGAGGATGCAGTGCGCTCGACATCTCGCCTCCGGCCTATTCGGAATCGGCCCAGGGCACGCCCTTGACCGCCGCATCCCGCGCGTAGCCCGTGATCTGGTCGTGGGTCTTGCCGCGCAGTGCCACCGTGTCGAATCCGGATTCGTGGGCCAGCTTGTACCAGGACACCGTCTGCTCAATGGTCGTTTTGAAATCCCAGACCGGCTGCCAGCCGAGGAAATGCCACGCTTTGTCGATGGCAAGCTTGAGAAACCGCGCTTCGTGGACCGCCTCCTGGTCGGGGGAATGGGTCCAGGTCCCGCCGCCCCAGACCGCCACGAGCGCGTCGCAGAGTTCCGCCACTGTGCGCTCCGATTCGCGGCCGGGGCCGAAATTCCACGAGGTCCGGCAGTCCGGCCCGTTGCCTTCGGCCATGAGCGCCGCGCCGACCTGAAGGTAGCCGGACAACGGTTCGAGCACGTGCTGCCAGGGCCGCACGGACAGCGGGTTGCGCACGGGGATCGGCTGCCCCGCCATCAAGGCGTTCATGGCGTCTACCATGATGCGGTCGGCCGACCAGTCGCCGCCGCCGATCACGTTGCCGGCCCGGCAGCTTGCAAGGCGGACGGACGGAGCGCCTCCCGCGCCGGTATGAAACGAACGGCGCCACGAGGCCACGAGCAGTTCGGCCATGCCTTTGCTGGCGCTGTATACGTCATGCCCGCCCATGGGCTCGTCTTCACGGTAGGCGGTGTAGGTTTCGCGGTTCTCGTAGCACTTGTCCGAGGTGATCACCACGACGCC
>JAAYAQ010000258.1 GCA_012719295.1 Candidatus Hydrogenedentota bacterium
ATGAAGGTAGCGTACGCGGCGTCGTCCGTGTCGCAGTCGAAGGGTTGGCCCTGCTCGTCCCAGCGTGTTCCGATATGCGTCGCGCCCAGACAGGTCACCGAGGTGATGTTGCCGAACAGGTTGTCGACGAGATAGCGCCAGTGGCAGAGCATGTCGACGATGATGCCTCCGCCTTCCGCCTTCCGGTAATTCCACGACGGGCGCTGCATGGGCTGGTCCTCGCCCGTGAACACCCAGTACCCGAATTCGCCGCGCACCGCCAGCACGTCGCCGAAGAAGCCCGTATCCAGCAGGTATTTCAGCTTGAGAAATCCGGGCAGCCACAGCTTGTCCTGCACCACCCCGTGTTTCACACCCGCGTCCCGCGCCAGGCGGTACAGGTCATAGGCATCCCCGGAGTTCGTGGCCGTTGGCTTTTCGCAGTACACGTGTTTCCCCGCGGCAATGGCCCGTTTCACGCAGTCGTAGCGCAACACGGTGGTCTGCGCGTCGAAATAGACGCCGTAACGGCTGTCCGACAGGGCCGCGTCGAGATCCGTCGACCACGGCAGTCCGCCGTGTGTTTCCGACAGCGCTTCGAGCTTCGCCGCGCTGCGTCCCAGCAGCATTGGAGCCGGCATGATGGTCTCATCCGCGCCAATCCGGACCCCGCCCTGGGCGCGAATGGCCAGGATTGACCGGATCAGGTGCTGATTTGTCCCCATGCGCCCCGTGACGCCGTTCATGATGATGCCCACCTGGTGCGTTTTCATCGCGAAATCCTCTCTCTTGGCGTTCTCACGCGCACGCTTCCACGACCGTGCGCGTTGCGTGGCTGCGTGCCCGGGCCGCGCCGTCCGCCGCTCCGGCCTTCCTACGCGAAGAACGTCAGATACGGCCCGCCCTGACTCTCGCGCTGAAGATACACCGCGAGCTCCATGGCGTGGTAATCGCCCCACATGGACGACTCGCCGAACGGCACCTTCTTCCCGCGCGGCACGTAATCCCACCCGTTTGGACGGTGATACACCGAATGCAGAATCAACCCCTGATGTTTCGGGTTCTCGGACAGATACGGCGGGGCAAACAGGGTCTTCGCGACGGTCAACCCCGCCTGGTAATACTCCCTGCCCGCGGTTTCCGCGCCGAGCACACGCCCCAGCCGCAACAGTCCCTGCGCGGCAATCGCCGCCGCTGAACTGTCCACGGGTTCGTAGGGATTGTCCGGCTTCGAGGCGTGCTGGAGATGCCGGGGCATCTTCGCCAGCCCCGGCGCCCCCGTGTCCCAATACGGCACGCCGTCCGCAGGCGTATTCTCGATATAGAAATCCGCGGTCGCGGTGGCCGCCTTGAGCATCAGCGCGCGAATGGCCCCGCGGCCCCCGAGAGCGTCCAGTTCGCTGTCATCGAGGGTGTCCAGGAACTCGAGCTCCTCCGCACAGCCCAGCAGCACCCAGGCCAGCCCGCGCGTCCACGTCGTAAACGGTGAATAGCCCTGCTGCGTGCTCGGGCACCGGTACCGCCCGTCCGTGGTATTGAAAATGCTCTCGTGCACGACCCGCCCCCGCACGTCGTACGCGTCGCGTCCTTCACCATAGTACACGTTGTAACGCGCCGTGTTCGCGGCGTGCTCGATGCCGCGCTGGAGCAGCGAAATGCGCGCATCGTTCTCGCCCATGAGACTGTGGCCCAGCGTGTGTGCCAGCATGAGCGATCGCACCGACCGGAGCGTGTCGCTGAACAGCGAATGCGGGCCGTTGAACGAGTGGATGAAGCCCGTCCCGTCGTGGATGGCCGTCCATCGCGCCGCCTGCACCGCGCCCGACGCCTTCAGCGCCATCTCATAGAAAAGCAACGCATCCGCCGTCTCGGACGTGCGGCCTTCCCGGGCCAGCCGACGCAGGTTCCCGTAGGTCGACAGGTTGTTGAACCCGTGATCGTGCACACCGATATGGCTCACGTGCCGCGCCATGAACTTGACGGTGTTGTCGCGGCCCATCGTGAAAAAAGCCGGGTCGCCCGTCGCGTCGAACTGCAGAAGCTGGCACCCGAACTGAAATCCCTGGGTCCATTCCGTCCATCCCCGCGCGGTATACTTCCCCTGCCGGGTGAACACCGGAGACCCCTGTGACGGGTCCCAGGCCCGGTTGAGCGCCAATATCTTCCGGCCCGACACGTCCAGAAACCGGTCGAGGGCCCGCTTCAGCCCGCCGGGCGTCGCCTGATGGTTGATTTTCACGTTGCGTCCCCATTCCCCGGGGAGAACACTCCCCGCGCATTCGATTGTGATCCGGCAAGTTCGCATGATAACGAATGTCACGAGCTTTGAACAATCCGCCGCCCTGCAGCGCGCCCTGCAGCGCAGTCATCTCGCTGCATACTCCCTGCTCGTGGAGAAACTGGCCCTGGCGCGAAGACGCCGGGAGGCCCCGCGTGGTTGCAGCGGAGCCCTCCGGCGGCTATGCTTCTAGGATGCGGCGCCGGAACCGGCGATCCGCCGGCAACCACGATGCAATTCCAGGAGCAAACGGTTCAGCAGTCGTTTGGAACACCCATGACGCTCTACCCAATCAGCCTGAATATCGCCGGTAAACCCTGTCTGGTGGCAGGCGGGGGCCGTATTGCCCTGCCCAAGGCACGGCATCTTGCCGAAGCCGGCGCGCGCGTCACCGTGGTCAGCCCCCAATTCGTCCCGGGCTTTGCGGACCTGAACGCCGTCCTTGTGCAGCGCGCATTCGAGCCCGGCGACCTCGAAGGCATGTTGCTCGCCATCGCCGCTACCGATGACCGCGAGGTCAACCGCCGCGTAGGCGAGGCCTGCCGCGCCCGCGGCCTCCTCTGCAACGTGGTCGACGATCCGGAGGCGTGCGGTTTTTTTCTCAATTCCGTGGTGCGGCGCGGCGACCTCCAGCTCGCCGTATCCACCGGCGGCGCCGCGCCGGCCCTCGCAAAACGCCTTCGCAACGATCTCGAGGAACGGTTCCCGGCCGATTACGGCGACTATCTGGCCTTTCTCCGCCAGGCCCGCGAACGGACGCGCTCCCGCGTCGCATGCCCCGCGCTCCGCGCGCGGATTGCGGACGAGCTCGCCTCCGAGGCGGGCTACCAGCGATTCCTCCGCCTGGATGCGGCCCAGCGAACCGCCTGGGTCGACGAGCTCATCGCGCACAACCTTCCGGAGGCGCCGACATGACGATCCTGACGCTTGCTGTGCTGTTTGCGGGGGCGTTGGCGTACGCGGGCGCCACGGCGGCTTCGGCCCTGTACCTGTCCCGCAAGCGAGAGATGGCGCTCATCCTGACCCGCCGGCTCGCCCTGCTGGGCGCCGGCCTGTTCCTGCTGGTCTTCCTGTTGCGCTGGGCCGCCTGGGGCTGCCTGCCCATGACGACCGCCGCCGATGCCCTCGTCGTCTTTGTCATCCTCGCGACCGCCGTCATGTTTGTGTCCGCGCGGGACACCACGCGCGCGGTGTCGTCGTTCTACCTGCCCGCCATTTTCGTACTGGTCGTCCTCTGCGCATGCGCCGCGCCCGCGACATTCGGCCAGGCCCCCAGAGCGCTTCACGGCGTGTTTCTCGCCGGCCACGTTATCCTGGCGTTCCTGGCCTATGCCTTCTTTCTTGGCGCCAGCGTGACCAGCGTGGCCTATCTGTTCCAGTCGCGCCATCTCAAGAAACACCACACCGTCGGGTTGTTTCAAGCGCTGCCTCCGCTCGAACGGCTCGACCAAAGCCTGTTCCTCCTCATACGCCATGGCTACCTGATGTTCGCCGCCACCCTGCTGGTCGGCGCGGTCTGGGCGCACTTCGATCGGGAACTGCTCGGGCCCCGCTGGTACCTCGCCCCCAAAATCCTGCAGGCGGTACCGATGGTGCTGTTCTACGCATTCGTATTCCACGCACGCCAATGCGGCCTGCTCCGGGGCCGAAAACTGGCGTTCGCGGTCTTGATCGGCTTCTCCCTCATGCTGGGCATCTACCTCGTACGCGCGCTGCTGGGCCTGTCGTATTACCACTTCTGGGAGTCCTCGCCATGGGCGTCGTAGCGGTAGGACTCAGCCATCATACCAGCCCGCTCGCGTTGCGGGAACGCCTCCATTTTCCGCCGGAGACCATCCCCGCGGCCTTGCGCGAACTTCAGAACCGGCTCCACGGGGGGGGCGCCGTCATTCTCAGCACCTGCAACCGCGTCGAAATCTACGCGCACCATGAGAAAGACGCCGTGGCCTTGTGCGACGACATCCGCGCCTTCATCGGGTGCTGGCACCGGATCCCCGACAGCGAATTCGTCCCGTCGCTCTACGAACACAAAGGCCCCGAAGCGGTCGGCCACCTCTTCCGCGTGACGGCCAGCCTCGACAGCCTGGTCGTCGGCGAAGCCCAAATCCTCGGACAGGTCCACGAGGCCTTCATGCTGGCCCAGGATCAGCAAACCGTCGACAAAGTCCTGTCCGCCCTGTTCCAGCGGGCGTTTTCGGTGGCGAAACAGGTTCGCACTGAAACGCGGATCGGCGCGGGCAAGGTCTCCGTCGCGTCGATCGCGGTGGACCTGGCCGTATCCATCTTCATCGACCTCGCCGACAAGACCGTCATGATCGTCGGTTCGGGCAAGATGGGGGAGAGCACCCTGAAGAGCCTGCTCGCGCGCGGAGTCGGCCGCATCCTGCTCGTCAACCGCAGCGCCGAGAAAGCCCTCGTCCTGGCCGAAGAGCTCGGCGGCGAGGCGGTGCCGTTTGAGGACCTCGACGAGGCCCTCACTCGCGCCGACATCGTCGTGACCTCCACCGCCGCCGCCACCCCGATCCTCAGCCCCGGCCATTTTCAGCGCGCCCTGCGCAAACGCGCTAACGCCCCCATGTTTGTCATCGATATTGCCGTGCCCCGCAATGTCGACCCGGCGGTCAACGAGCTCGACAACGTCTACCTCTACGACGTCGACGCCCTCAAACAAGCCGCGGCCGAAAACCTCGAGGCCCGGCGCGAAGAAATCGACCAATGCCTGCGCCTGGTCGACGACGGCGTCGCGAAATTCGTCCAGTGGATGCAGAGTCTCATCGCCGAACCGGCCATTCTGTCCATCTCGGAAGAACTCCACGGGATCCGCGAGCGGGAACTCCAGAAACTCCTGGACGCCCACCCGGACCTGACCGGCGACCAGCGCGAGGCCGTGACCCAGATGACCCGGCGTATCGTGAACGCCATCCTCCAGCGTCCCATGAGCCAGCTCAAACGCGAAGTCGCCACCGACGACCCGAGCTTCGTCCTCCAGCTCGTCCGGCGAATCTTTGGATTAAAGGAATCGTGATGTCAGAACGAATCGTCATCGGCTCCCGGGGGAGCGAACTGGCCCTCAGCCAGTCCGAACAGATCGCCCACGCGCTGCGCGCCCGCGCGCCGGATACCGACGTGGTGATTGAGATCATCCGAACCACCGGCGACAAGATCACCGACGTGCCCCTCGCGCAGATCGGAGGCAAGGGACTGTTTACCAAGGAGATCGAGGAGGCCCTGCTCGCCGGGGCAATCGACCTGGCCGTTCACAGCATGAAGGACCTGCCCACCGAACTCCCGCCGGGACTCTGCCTCGGGGCCGTGCCAAAGCGCGAGAATCCGCGCGACGTTCTCGTCAGCTCCGCGGGACTCACCCTGGACCAGCTGCCCCCCGGCGCCCGGGTGGGCACCTCCAGTCTCCGCCGCGCCGCACAGCTGCGCGCCTTTCGCGGCGACCTCGCGCTCCTGCCGCTCCGGGGCAACGTCAATACCCGCCTGCGCAAGGTGAGCGAGGGCGGTGTCGACGCGGCCATCCTGGCCGCCGCCGGTCTGTCGCGCCTGGGTCTCAGCCACCAGATCACCCAGGAGATTCCCGAGACCATCATGTTGCCCGCACCCGCCCAGGGCGCGCTCGCCATCGAAACGCGCCAGGACGACGCGGAAATCCTGCGCAGGCTTGCGCCGCTCGACGACCCCGAGACCCGCCGCGCCGTTGCCGCGGAGCGCACCTTCCTGGCGGCGATGCAGGGGGGATGCCAGGTTCCCCTGGGCGCCCTTGCGACCCGCTCCGGCGAATCCATCCTGCTCGACGCCTGCGTCTGCAGCCTCGATGGCGCCCGAATCTTGCGGTGCAGAACCAGCAGCAGGCATGATCGGCCCGAGGACGCCGGCAACCAGGCCGCCGCCGAATTGCGCGCCCGGGGCGCCGGCGCCCTGCTGGAGTCGTTGCGATGACCACGCAGTACGGTAAGGTCTATCTCGTGGGCGCGGGGCCCGGCGACCCCGGACTCATCACGGTCCGCGGCCGCGAATGCATCGCGCGCGCCGACGTCATCATCTACGACGCCCTCGCCAACGCCCAGCTCCTCGAGGACGCCCGGCCGGACGCCGAACGCATTTTTGTCGGCAAGGAGCGCGACCGCCACACCCTCATTCAGGAGGAAATCAACCGTCTTCTGGTCGAGTGGGCCGGGAAGGCCAGTCACGTCGTGCGGCTGAAAGGAGGCGACCCGTTCGTGTTCGGCCGCGGCGGCGAAGAGGCCCTGCTGCTCGCTGAGCACAAGATCCCCTTCGAAGTCGTGCCCGGCGTCACCGCGGGAATCGCCGTCCCGGCCTACGCGGGGATCCCCGTCACGCATCGCGGCATGGCCACGAGCGTCACGCTCATCACGGGCCACAACCGCGAAAACGAACCGGGAAAACGCCTCGCCCTCGACAACATCGCGCTGACCGGCACCCTCGTGTTCTACATGGGCGTGAAGAACCTGCCCACGGTCGTCGACGAGCTCCGCCGCGTGGGCCGTCCGGCCGCCACCCCCGCCGCCGTCATTGAATGGGGCACCTACGGCCGCCAGCGTACCGTCCTGGCCACGCTCGACACGCTCGTTGCGCGCTGTGCCGAAGCCGGCGTACAGCCTCCCGCTGTTGTCGTGGTCGGAGAGGTCGCCCGGCTTCATGAAGCCATTCCGTGGTTCGAGCGGCGGCCCCTGTTCGGCAAGCGCATCGCGGTGACCCGCTCGCGCTCCCAGGCCAGCGAACTCGTGCGCGCGCTGCGTGCCATGGGCGCCGACGTGTTCGAATTCCCCACCATCCAGATCATGCCCGCCGAGACGCTCGACGACTTCGGCTATATCGGCGACTACGACTGGATCGTCTTCACCAGCGTCAACGGCGTCGACATGCTGTTCGACAGACTCGATGCCCTTGGCAACGACGCCCGCGACCTCCACGGCGTCCGGCTCTGCGTCATCGGCTCCGCGACCGCCGAGGCCGTCCGAAAACGGTTTCTGCGCATTGACGCCATGCCCGAGAAGTACGTCGCGGAAGAACTCATGGCCGAATTGCTTAAACACCACCCCGATATGCGCGGCAAACGCGTCCTGCTGCCCCGCGCCGACATCGCCCGCAGCTTTCTCCCCGAGGCACTGCGCGCGCACGGCGCGGAGGTCACCGAACTCGTCGCCTACCGGACCGTCATGCCCAAATCGTCCGAGGCGCTCGTGGACGCGCTCATGACCTTCGCGCCCGGCCTCGTCACCTTCAGCAGTTCGTCCACCGTCCGCAATTTCTGCCACCTGCTCGGCGCCGAGCGGATGGACGCCCTGAAAACCCGCGCCGTGTTCGCGGCCATCGGGCCCATCACCGCCCGTACCGCCCGCGAACTGGGCGTGCACCCCGCCATCGAAGCCGAAGAACACAGCATTCCGGGCCTGATTCAGGCTATAGTGGAGTGGGCGGCGGCCCACTCGGGAGATTAACCGTGGCGTTTCCACAGACTCGCATGCGACGCCTCCGGCGGAACCCCACGTTCCGGCGGATGGTCCGCGAAACCCGCCTCAGCGTCGACCAGCTCATTTTCCCCATGTTCGTCCGGCCGGGGGCGGGCGTCCGCAATCCCATCGCCTCCATGCCCGGCAATTTCCAGTTCTCGGTGGACACGCTCGCCGAAGAATCCAGGCGCGTCGCCGGCTGCGGCGTGCCCGCCATCATGCTGTTCGGCATCCCCGAGCACAAAGACCCCCTGGGCTCCCGGGCCTACGCCGAAGACGGCATCGTCTGCCGGGCCGTCGAGGCGGTCAAACGCGCCGCACCCGAGCTGTGCGTCATCACCGACGTGTGCCTGTGCGAATACACTGACCACGGCCACTGCGGGGTTATCCGGACGAACCGGGACGGCGCGCCCGGCGTCGACAACGATGCCACCCTCGAACTGCTTGTCCGGGAAGCCCTCGCGCATGCGCGCGCCGGCGCCGATATGGTTGCCCCCTCCGACATGATGGACGGGCGCGTCGGCGCCATCCGCGCCGGCCTGGACGGCGCCGGGTTCCACGAGGTCCCCATTATGGCCTACAGCGCCAAATACGCCTCGAGCTTCTACGGGCCGTTCCGGGACGCCGCCGAATCGCCCCCGCAATTCGGCGACCGTTCCGCATACCAGATGGACCCGGCCAACGCGCGCGAGGCCATGCGCGAGCTCGCCCTCGACATCGAAGAAGGCGCCGACATCGTCATGGTGAAGCCCGCCCTGGCCTACCTCGACATCATTGCCCGCGCCGCACAGCGTTTTGACATCCCCCTCGCCGCCTACCACGTCTCCGGCGAGTTCGCGATGGTCAAGGCCGCGGCCGCCAACGGCTGGCTCGACGAAAAACGCGCGGCCCTGGAAATCCTGACCGCCATCCGGCGCGCCGGCGCGTCGCTCATTCTCACCTACTGGGCCTGCGACGCCGCCCGGTGGCTGCAGGAAGGTCCCCCCGTCGCATCGTGATGCGAAATCCATATATACTGGGGCTACTGGACACGGAAGGAGGCTCCCGATGCTGCACATGCGCGTTCTGACAAGAATCCGGCCGGCCAAGGCGCAGGAACTCCCGTTTGAAAAGCAGGCGCTCCAGTGGTTCAACACCGGCCTGGATTTCCTGATCCTTCTGACTCAGCTTTTTGGGCCCAAGGTGCTCTAGCGCACCCCAACTCGGCGGCAGGTTCCCACCATCATGAAACGAGACACGTCCGCGGCGCTCTGGCGCGAAGCAAACAGAATCCTGGTGGGCGGCGTCAACAGCCCCGTCCGGGCCTTCAAGGCCGTCGGCGGAGAACCCTTCTTCGCCGCCTCCGGCAGCGGGCCCCGCATTCGCGACGTCGATGGCAACGACTACATCGACTACGTGTTGTCCTGGGGCCCTCTGGTCATGGGCCACGCCCATCCGCACGTCGTCGAGGCCGTGACCGCGGCCATGCGGCTCGGATCCAGCTTCGGCATCTCCACCGAGGCCGAAATCCGCCTCGCACAACGCGTCATGCGCCACTTCCCGGCCATCGAGAAGATCCGGTTCGTGAATAGCGGAACCGAAGCCGTCATGAGCGCCATCCGTCTCGCCCGCGGTTTCACCGGCGCCGATCTCGTCGTCAAAGTCGCCGGCTGCTACCACGGCCACATGGACGGCCTGCTCGTCCGCGCCGGAAGCGGATTGACCACCCTCGGCCAGCCGGACAGCCAGGGCGTGCCCCAGGCCTACACCCGCTGCACCCTCGTCGTCCCCTACAACGACCTGGAGGCCGTCCGCGAAGTCTTCACAGCATATGGCGACGACGTCGCCTGCCTGATCGTCGAACCCGTGGCCGGAAACATGGGCGTCGTACTGCCCGAACCCGGCTATCTCGAGGGAGTGCGCGAACTCACCCGGTCCGCCGGCGCCCTCCTCATCTTTGACGAGGTCATGACCGGGTTCCGGGCCGGCATGGGGGGCGCGCAGGCGCGCTACAACGTCACGCCCGACCTGACTGTGCTCGGCAAGGTCATCGGCGGCGGCCTCCCCGTGGGCGGCTACGGCGGTTCCGCCGAAATCATGGATATGCTCTCCCCGCTCGGTCCCGTCTATCAGGCCGGAACGCTTTCGGGAAACCCCCTGGCCATGGCCGCCGGCCTCGCCACCCTTGACGCCCTCGAACAGCCGGGCGTCTTTGAACGCATTGAAAACGCCATGACCGTCCTGGCCCGGGGCCTCGGCGACATCGCACGCAGCGCGGGCATCCCCGTCTACCAGACTCAGGCGGGCTCCATGGCCTGCCTCTTCTTCAACGAGCGCCCCGTGCGCAACTACGAGGACGCCACGGCCTCAGACACCTCACGCTATGCCGCCTTCTTCCGGGGCATGCTCGAACGGGGCGTCTATTTCGCCCCGTCCCAGTTCGAGGCCTGCTTCATGAGCGCCGCCCATACCAGTGCCGAGATCGACCAGACGCTCGAGGCCGCCCGCCACGCCTTTCAGGTACTCGCCCAGGTCCGCGGGAGCGACGACGTATTGTAGTCAATTGACGCACCGGCGGAGGCGGGTGCCCGTGCCCCCGTCCGCCGCGCGCCCTGTCGAACGCACCATCCCCAAGGCAATCGCACTAAAACCAGATGGAAACCGTCAGTTCGCCGGAAGAACAGGCGCTCTCTACCTGCCCCAGGTCAGCCCATTCGCCAAGAGAAAATGCAAATCTACGCAGGAAACGGCGCTTTTCAACGTGTTTCCGCGCAAGCAGGAATCCAGTAAGCCTGCGGGCGCATGCCGCGTGCGGTGTGGTGCAGCCGGACGGGATCTGGACCCCTGCTTTCGCGGGAGACGGGGGCTGGGGTCACACAGGAATCCAGCAGGCCTGCGCGCGGATGCCGTGTGCGTTGTGGTGCAGCCGCACCGGGTCTGGACCCCTGCTTTCGCAGTTAGGATGAGAAGGTCGGTCCCCTTACGGCATGCTTATCGCTACCAACGAAGAGCCGCCCTCAAAGGGTGCAAAGAGGAGACCGACCATGAATAAGGGTATCACAG
>JAAYAQ010000041.1 GCA_012719295.1 Candidatus Hydrogenedentota bacterium
CCGGAGACAACGTGACGATTTCGGCGGAGCTGATTACGCCCATCGCCATGGACGAAGGGCTCCGGTTCGCGATCCGCGAAGGCGGACGCACCGTCGGCGCCGGCGTCGTGACGAAGATCATTCAGTAACAACCAGAAACGAAGATAGGGACCCGGAGTCCGGCAATGGCAGAAACGCAAAAGATTCGAATCAAGTTACGGGCGTACGATCACCGGTTGCTCGACCAGTCGACGGAGGAGATCGTATCGGCGGCGAAGCGCACGGGCGCGGGCATCAATGGGCCCATTCCGCTGCCCACCGCCACCTCGAAGTTCACGGTAAACCGGTCGCCTCATGTGGACAAGAAATCGCGCGAACAGTTTGAGATTCGCACCCACAAGCGGTTGATGGACATTGTGAACCCGACGGCGCAGACGGTGGACGCGCTGATGCGGCTGGATTTGCCGGCGGGTGTCGACGTCGAGATCAAACAATAGGCAGCGTATAGGGACAGGCGTGCGGGGTCGGGCAGACCGCGGCGCGCAAGAGGATAGTGAGACGATGGTAACCGCATTGCTGGGAAAGAAGCTCGGGATGACCCGCATCTTCACCGAGGACGGGCGCTGGATCCCCGTGACGGTGCTGGAGGCGGGGCCGTGCACCGTGACGCAGGTCAAGACGAAAGAGCGCGACGGGTACGAGGCCGTGCAGCTGGGGTTTGACGACGCCAAAAAATCGCGCCTGACGAAGGCGGCCCTGGGCCACCAGGCGAAGGCGGGCGACGCGGCGAAGCGGCGGCTGAGTGAAGTCGCGCCGGCGCCCGGCAGCGAACTGAAGCCGGGCGATGAGGTGCGCGTGGACATCTTCAGCGTGGGCGAGCATGTGGACATCGCCGGGACGTCGAAGGGCAAGGGGTTCGCGGGCGTGCACAAGCGGCACCATTTCAAGGGCGGCCCGGGCACGCACGGCTCGAACTTTCACCGGGCCCCGGGTTCGATCGGCCAGAGCGCGGATCCCTCGAAGGTCGTGAAGGGCAAGCGGCTTCCGGGCCACATGGGCAACGAACGGAATACCGCGAAAAATCTCGAAGTGGTGAAGGTGGACGCGGAAAAGAACCTTCTGATCATTCTGGGCGCGGTTCCGGGCGCCAACGGCGGCTACGTCGAAGTGAAGAAGCGTGTGAAAGGAAGCAAGTAGCAATGGCAGCGGCGAAAGTATATAAGGCGGACGGGAGCGAGGCCGGGACGCTGGACCTGAACGACGCGGTGTTCAATGTGCCTGCGAATCCCACGCTGATCAAGCAGGTGGCGGTAGCGCTTCGCAACGCCAAGCGCCAGGGCAACGCGGAAACGAAAGTGCGCCGCCTGGTGAGCGGCGGCGGCGTGAAGCCGTACCGGCAGAAGGGCACCGGCAACGCCCGGCACGGCAGCACGCGCGAACCGCAGATGCGGGGCGGCGGCGTGGTGTGGGGGCCCCACAAGCGGAGTTACCGGCAGAAGGTGACCCCCGTGTCGCGGAACAAGGCCTTGTGCTGCGCGTTGAGCGACCGGCTCCGCAGCGAGTCGCTGTGTGTGCTGGACGCGCTCCAGTGCGACGCCCCGAAAACGAAACCGATGGCGTCGATGCTGGCGCACTTCCGGCCGAACGCGGAGCGGACGCTTCTGGTGACGGCCGAGACGACCCGGCCGGTGCTGCTGTCGTCGCGCAATATCCCGCGGGTGACGGTACGCACGGCCTCGGACGTGAATGCCCTGGATGTATTGGAAGCGAAGCGTATCGTCGTGGTGCAGGACGCCGTGGCGAAGCTTGAGGAGCGGCTGTCATGAACCGGAATCCGCACGATATAGTCAAGGCGCCGGTAATCACGGAGGAGTCGACGATTCAGACCGAGACGCGGAACCAGTACGTGTTCCGCGTGGATCCGCGCGCGAACAAGCCGGAGATCCGCGATGCGATCGAGCGCTTGTTCAATGTGAAGGTGTTGTCGGTGAATACGTGTAATTACCAGGGCAAACAGCGCCGCCGCGGAATGCTTTACGGCCGCGCGGCCCATTGGAAAAAAGCCGTCGTGACGTTGCGCGAAGGCGACAAGATCGACCTTATCTAACGGGAGTGAGTAGGCATGCCGCTACGGAGATTCAAACCAGTAACGCCGGCCCGGCGCTATATGAGCGTGTCGGATTTCGCCGAGATCACGAAAAGCAAGCCGGAGAAGGCGCTGACGTCGACGCGGCCGGGCAATGCGGGCCGGAACGCCCATGGCCGGATCACGGTCCGGCGGCGGGGCGGCGGCCATAAGCGCCGCTACCGCGAGATCGATTTCCGGCGGGAAAAGGACGGGATTCCCGGACGGGTCGTGGCGATTGAGTATGACCCGAACCGTTCCGCGCGCATCGCGCTGGTGACGTACGCGGACGGCGAGAAGCGGTACATTCTGTGCCCGTCGGGGCTCGAGGTGGGGATGACCCTGGCGAGCGGTCCCGATGCGGAGCTGCAGGTCGGGAACTGCCTGCCGTTGTCGCGCATGCCGTTGGGCACCACCGTGCACAACGTGGAGATGACGCCGGGGCGCGGCGGGAAGATCGCGCGTTCGGCGGGCAATGCGTGCCAGCTGGTCGCGCGCGAGGGCCGCTACGCGGCCTTGCGGCTGCCGTCGGGCGAGATGCGGCGGGTCCTGTCGGAGTGCCGCGCGACGGTCGGCAGCGTCGGAAATGAAGAGCATCAGAACATCAGCATCGGTAAGGCCGGCCGTTCCCGTTGGCTTGGACACCGGCCGAAGGTGCGCGGGGTGGTTATGAATCCGGTCGACCATCCGCACGGGGGCGGCGAAGGCCGCACGTCGGGCGGGCGGAACCCGGTCACGCCGTGGGGCGTGCCGACCAAGGGGTACAAGACCCGGAAGAAGAGCAAGCGCTCGAACATGTACATCATTCGCCGCCGGAAGAAATAGGCATCGCAACGCCGAGGAGAGAATACCGTGCCACGCTCAGTCAAAAAAGGCCCGTTTGTCGACCATCACCTCATGGAGAAGGTGGAGAAGCATATGGGCGCCAAGGACAAGCGGGTTATCCGCACGTGGTCGCGCCGGTCGACCATCACGCCGGACATGGTGGGGATGACGATCGCGGTCCACAACGGCCAGAAGTTTGTTCCCGTGTTCATCACGGAGAATTCGGTGGGCCACAAGCTGGGCGAGTTTGCGCCCACGCGGCAATTCCGTGGCCATTCCGGCACGTCGAAAGAGGGAGGTAGCAAGTAATGGCTGAGGCTATTGCACGAGCCCGGTTTATCCCGCTGGCCCCGCGCAAGGTGCGCCTGGTCGCCGACCAGATCCGCGGCAAGAAGGTGGACGAGGCGCGCGCCACGCTGGCATTCACGGTGAAAGGGGCGGCGCCGGTGCTGGCGAAGCTGCTGGCTTCGGCGGTGGCGAACGCGGAAAGCAAGGCGGCGGAAACGCGGCAGCGGATTGATACGGACGAGATGGTGGTGAGGCAGGTGCTCGTGAACGGCGGCCCGTCGATGAAGCGCCGGCTGAGTGCTCCGCGCGGCCGGCCGACAATGATCCGGAAGCGCATGAGCCATATCGAGTTGGTAATTAGCGATTCGTGAAAGCGGGCCTCCGAGGGAGGCCGCAAGACGAGGAGACGACCGTGGGTCAAAAGGTACATCCGTTGGGCTTTCGCCTGGGTGTGATACGCACCTGGAGTTCGATCTGGTACGCAGGAAAGGACTATGCGGACCTGCTGCACGAGGATTTGAAGCTTCGGGACTACATCAAGAGGCGCTTGTACAATACCGGCGTGGCGCGCATCGACATCGAGCGGGCGGGCCGGAAGGCGAAAGTGCACATTCATACGGCGCGCCCGGGACTGGTGATCGGGCCGCGCGGCGCCGAGGTGGACAAGCTTCGGTTCGAACTCGAACGGCTGACGGGTCGTGAACTCCTGATCAACATTCACGAGGTGTTCAGTCCGGAATTGAGCGCGCAGCTTGTGGCGGAAGCGGTGGCGTCGCAGCTGGAACGGCGCGTGTCGTTCCGCCGTGCGATGAAGAAGACGATCCAGAGCACGATGCGCCTGGGGGCCCAGGGGATCCGGTTGCGGGTGTCGGGCCGCCTGAACGGCGCGGAGATCGCCCGCTCCGAGGAAACCCGGTCGGGCAGCGTGCCGCTGCATACGCTGCGCGCGAACGTCGACTACGGGTTCGCGACGAGCTACACGACGTACGGGACGATTGGCGTGAAATGCTGGATCTACCAGGGCGATGTGGCGCGTGGCGAGCGGGTATCGGGATTGCCGGAAGCGCGCGCGATGACGGGCCGCAGGGAAGGCCGCGGCCGCGGCGCGGAACGGGCGCAGCGCCGCTAGGCTCTGCGACATAGAGTTCGAGGAGACAACAACCGATGTTGATGCCGAAACGAGTCAAACACCGCAAAGTGCAGCGGGGCCGCCGTTCGGGCGCGGCCAAGGGCTGCACGAAAGTGGACTTCGGCGAGTATGGTCTGAAGGCGATGGAAGACGGGTGGGTCACCGCCCGGCAGATCGAAGCGGCCCGTATTGCGCTGACGCGCGCCGTGAAACGCGGCGGCAAGATCTGGATCCGGGTGTTCCCGGACAAACCGATCACGAAAAAGCCGGCGGAAGTCCGGATGGGAAAAGGCAAAGGCGCCCCGGAAGAGTGGGTGGCCGTGGTCAAGCCGGGCCGGGTGATGTTCGAGTTGGAGGGCATTTCGGAGCCGCTCGCGCGGGAAGCCGTGCGGCTGGCCGGCCATAAACTGCCCATTGCAACGAAATTCGTGGCGCGGGTGTAACGGCGCACGGCGCGCTCCCGCATGGAGAGATACGGTGAAGGCATCTGAAATTCGTGAACTGACGGATGAGGAATTGCGGCAACGGTTGCGTGAACGCACGGACGCGCTCTGGGCGTTCCGCATGCAGCAGGTGACGGGCGCGGTGGACAATGTGCGCGGCGCCCGGAACGCGCGGCGCGACATTGCCCGGATCAAGACCATCATCCGCGAACGGGAGCTTGCTCAGGCGAAGCAGGCGAAAGAGGCGAAATAACCATGGCGGAACGTGGCCAGACAAAAGTACGCGTGGGCGTGGTGACGAGCAACGCGATGGACAAGACGGTGACGGTGGCCGTGGAGCGCACCGTGCCGCATCCGTTGTACAAGAAGGCGGTCAAGCGCACGAAGAAGTTCAAGGCGCATGACAAGGACAACAACTGCAACGTGGGCGACGTGGTGCGTATCGCGGAAACGCGCCCCATGAGCAAGACCAAACGCTGGCGCGTGACGGAAATCGTGCGCCGCGCGGACTAAGCGGTAAGGAAACGTCGTCATGATACAGATTTACACGAATCTCAATGTTGCGGACAATACGGGCGCGCGGCGCATCCGTTGCGTCCAGGTGATGGGCGGCACGCGGCGCCGGTACGCGCACCTGGGCGATATCATCACCGCGACGGTCAAAGAGGCGCTGCCCAATTCGAACGTGAAGAAGGGCGATGTGGTCAAGGCGGTGGTGGTGCGCATCAAGCAGGACACCCAGCGTGCGGACGGGACGGTGATCCGTTTTGACACGAACGCGGCGGTGCTGATCAATGCGAACAAGGAGCCCCAGGGCACGCGCATTTTCGGCCCGGTTCCCCGCGAGCTTCGCGAAAAGGGGTTCATGCGCATCGTTTCGCTTGCGCCGGAAGTCGTGTGAGGCAGTCGAGGCAACAGGCCGGTCAACGGTTCGAGGATATTGGGCAATGTACATACACAAGGGCGATACGGTGGTGGTAATCACCGGGAAGTACAAGGGAAGCCGCGGCCGCGTGCTCCGGGTGCACCCGAAGAGCAACCGGATTACGGTGGAGGGCGTGAACCTGATCAAGCGGCACACGCGCCCCTCGCAACGCAACCAGCAGGGCGGCATCGTGGAACGCGAGGCGCCCATTCACATGTCGAATGTGCTTCCCTGGTGCGAATCGGCGGGACGCCCGTCGCGCGTGGGCGTGAAGCATCTCGAGGACGGTTCGCGGGTGCGGTATTACAAGGTCAACGGTGAGACGTTAAACGACTAGCCGGTGCGATCCGCACGCATGAGGCGGACGCTCTGGCGCATGGAGAAGATTCGTGGCGGCTAGACTCAAGGAAAAGTACCGGACGACGATTCTGCCGGAGTTGAAGGACGAACTCGGGCGCACGAACGTCATGAACGTGCCGAAGCTGGAGAAGATCGTGGTGAACGTGGGCGTGGGCGATTCGCAGACCGAGCCGCGCCTGATGGAAGAGGCCATGGAGGTGCTCGCCCAGATCACGGGACAAAAGGGCAGCATCCGCACGGCGCGCCGTTCGATCGCGGGCTTCAAGGTGCGCGAAGGCGCCAAGATCGGCTGCATGGCGACGCTGCGCGGCGACCGGATGTACGAGTTCCTGGACCGGCTCCTGAACGTGGCGATCCCGCGTATTCGCGACTTCCGCGGGGTTTCCGCGAAGAGTTTTGACAAGCAGGGCAATTACACGATGGGGCTCCGGGAGCAGACGATTTTTCCGGAAATCAATATTGACGGGGTGACGCGGGTTCGCGGGATGAACATCACCTTTGTGATCAAGAATTCGGGCAGCGCCGACGCCAGCCGGGCCCTCCTGCGGCGATTCGGGATGCCGTTCCGCAGCTAGCCGCTGGGGCGCTGCGCCATACAACGTTAGAGGATTCAAGGAGGTATTCGTGGCCAAGAAATCGATGATCGTGAAGACGAACCGGCCGGCGAAGTTCAAGGCGCGGGCATACCACCGGTGCCGGGTGTGCGGGCGGCCGCGCAGTTACATGCGCAAATTTGCCTTGTGCCGCATCTGTTTCCGCAACCTGGCGCTGGAAGGTCAACTGCCCGGCGTCACCAAGTCGAGCTGGTAAGGGAGAGAGACGAAGCCATGTCGATGAACGATCCAATTGCCGACCTGTTGACGCGTATCCGGAATGCCATGGGTGCGAAGCACGACGTAGTCGATATCCCCGCATCCAACCTCAAGGAAAAGGTCTGCGAGGTGCTGAAGCGCGAAGGGTACATCGAGGCATTCAGCCGGGTGGATGACGGTCTCCAGGGAACCTTGCACGTGACGTTGCGGTATCTGCCCAATGGCGAGCCGGTATTGAAGGGCCTGCGGCGCGTAAGCAAGCCGGGACTTCGAGTGCACAGCGGCTGCGCGGACCTGAAACCCGTGCGCAGCGGCCTGGGCATCACGATTTTGACCACGTCGCGCGGGGTCATGACGAGCAAGCAGGCGCGCGAAGAGCACGTGGGCGGCGAGGTGTTGTGCGAGGTCTGGTAATCCGGCCCCGCGGACCGCACGCGCGCGGCTAAACCGGCGCTTAGGCCGGATACGAAAGGAACGAGAGTCGTGTCACGAGTAGGGAGATTGCCCGTTACGATCCCCGATGGGGTGAAGGTGGAGCTTTCCGCCGGCCGCATCAAGGTCACGGGTCCGAAAGGAACGCTGGAGCAGGACATCCACCCCGATGTCGGCGTGGCGATCGAGGACAACACGGTGGTGGTGACGCGTTCGAGCGACAGACCGGATCAGCGCTCGCTGCACGGCCTGACGCGCGCGCTCATATACAATCTGGTAACAGGCGTGACGCGCGGCTATGAGCGCGTGCTGCAGATCGAAGGGGTCGGGTACCGCGCTTCGATGCAGGGGAAAAGCCTGAACCTCGCGGTGGGCCACAGCCACGCGGTGGTGGTGGAGCCTCCGGCGGGCATTACCTTCGAAGTCGAAGGGACGCAGACCATCAAGGTGACCGGTATTGACAAGCAGTTGGTCGGACAGGTGGCGGCGAATGTCCGCGCCTGGCGGAAACCGGAGCCGTACAAGGGCAAGGGCATCCGTTATCGCGGCGAGCGTATCCGGCGGAAGGTTGGCAAGGCGGGTGCCGGCTGATAAGGCGGCATCTGGGAGCAGCGAATTATGGCGAAGACAGAAGAAAAGATACGGTTGCGGGAACGCCGGCGCTTGCGTGCCCGGCAGCGCATTCGTGGCACGGCGGAGCAGCCCCGGCTTTCGGTGTTCCGTTCGACCAAACATATCTACGCGCAGATCATTGACGATACGACAGGGCGGACGCTGGCGGCCGCGTCGTCGTTGTCGGTGAAGGTTGCCGGGGGGAACATCTCGGGTGCGCAGGCCGTGGGCAAAGCGATTGCCGAAAAGGCAAAAGCGGCTTCCATCACGCGGGTGTGCTTTGACCGGGGAGGCAACCTCTTTCATGGCCGTGTGAAGGCGCTTGCCGATGCGGCGCGGGAAGCAGGACTGGAATTTTAGGAGAACAGGACTTGAGCAGGGTAGAAGAAAAACGAGACTCGAGAGCGGACCGGGCTTCGCGCGACGAGGGCGACCAGGGGCTGATCGAACAGGTGGTGAAGATCTACCGCGTGGCCAAGGTGGTCAAAGGCGGCCGCCGGTTCAAGTTCAGCGCGATCGTGGTCGTCGGCGATGGCCAGGGCCGTGTCGGCGCGGCGCTGGGCAAGGCGACGGAAGTGCCTGAGGCCATCCGGAAGGCGATTGAGAAGGCCAAGCGCGAGATGGTGCAAGTGCCGATCGTGAGCACGACGATCCCCCATGAGGTGATTGGCCGCTCCGGAGCGGCGCAGGTGCTGCTCAAACCCGCCTCGCTGGGCACGGGCGTGATTGCGGGCGGTCCGGTGCGCGCGGTAGTCGAGTCGGCGGGATACCGCAACATCCTGACCAAGTCGCTGGGCTCGAACAACGCAACGAACGTGGTGTGGGCGACGCTCGACGGGCTCCGCCAGCTGGAGACGGTGGAAGCCGTCGGCCGGCGGCGCGGGCGCGACGTGGCGGACATCCTGTAGCAGAATGGATTGGAGAGGGTGCGCGGCGGCCGTGCCGCGTGTGGACCGAAACGACCAGGAATGAACGATGATTGATCTCAGCACGCTGAAAGAGGCGCCCGGCACGAAGAAGAACCGCAAGCGCGTCGGACGCGGCCCGAGTTCGGGGAGCGGCAAGACGTCGGGCCGCGGCCATAAAGGGCAGAAGGCGCGTTCGGGGTATTCGCGACGCCAGGGGTTTGAAGGGGGCCAGATGCCGATCAACCGGCGTCTGCCCAAGCGCGGCTTTTTCCATGAAGACCGGTTCGCCATGGCCGTGGTAAACGTGGCCGCGCTCGACAAGGCGTTCGAGGCGGGCGCGGAAGTGACGCCGGCGTCGCTGACGGACGCGGGCCTGGTGCGTCCCTGCAAGGGCGGGGTAAAAGTGCTGGGCGGCGGCGAGCTTTCCAAGAAGCTGCTCGTGAAGGTCAATGCGGTGAGCGCATCGGCCCGCACAAAGATCGAGGCGGCCGGCGGCGCCGTGGAGTTGTTCGAGGTGCCCGCGAGCAGGGCGAAGACCCGCCGCGGAAACGGACGCAGTGCAAAAGCGCGGGCGGAGGAATAATCAGTGTCGCAGCCTGTAGAAGCTCTCCGAAACGCGTTCAAGATCCCCGAGCTGAAGAGCCGCATCATTTTTACGCTGATCATGCTCGCGGTCTACCGTCTGGGCGCGCATGTTCCGACGCCGGGCGTGGACGGCGGCGCGCTGAGCGACGCCATGGGCACGGGCGGCCTTTTGAGCTTTTACGACATGTTTTCGGGCGGCGCCTTCAGCAACGCCACGGTGTTTGCGCTGGGCATCATGCCCTACATCAGTGCGTCGATCATCATCCAGCTGCTGACGGCGGTGTGGGCGCCGCTGGAACGCCTGGCGAAAGAGGGCGCGGAAGGGCAGAAGAAGATTACGGAATACACCCGCTACGGCACCATCGGGCTGTGCATCGTGCAGTCGCTGTTTGTCGCGGCGTACCTGGTGAAACTGAACACCCCGGAACTGGTCATTGTCCCGAATCCGAGCCCGTTCTTTTACATCTTGTGCGTGATTTCGTTCACGACCGGCACGGCGTTCATCATGTGGCTGGGCGAACAGATCAGCGAGCACGGCGTGGGCAACGGGATTTCGCTCATCATCTTCGTGAGCATCGTTTCGCGGATGCCGGAGGCGGTGTACAGCCTGTTTCAGCAGCTGCGGAATGACGACCTGACCATGTTTGAAGGGATTATGCTGATCGTGGTGATGGTGCTGGTAGTCGCGGGCGTGATCCTGGTGACGACGGGTCAGCGGCGCATTCCGGTGCAGTATCCGCGCCAGGTGAAAGGCCGCCGCGTGACGGCGGGCGGCCGGAATTACCTGCCGCTGCGCGTCAATCAGGCGGGCGTGATTCCGATCATTTTCGCGAGTTCGATCCTGATGCTTCCGAGCATGGTCATGAACGCGGTGAAATCGCCGGAAGCACAGGCGTTTTTCCAGCACTGGTTCGAATACGATTCGCTGCTGTACAACCTGGTGTACGCGGGCTTGATCATCTTTTTCTGCTTCTTCTACACGGCGATCACGTTCAATCCCGTGGAGATCGCGGAAAACCTCAAGAAGTACGGCGGCGTGGTGATGGGCGTGCGGCCGGGCAAGGCCACGGCGGAGTATCTGAACCGCGTCATGACGCGGATCACGCTGGTGGGCGCGGTGTTCCTGGCGGGCGTCGCCCTGCTGCCGAAGTTCGTGAACAGCGGGCTGGGCGTTCAGGATTTCAACGTTTCGCAGTTTTTCGGCGGCACCAGCCTCCTGATCCTGGTGGGCGTGGCGCTGGATACGGTGCGCCAGGTGGAACAGCACCTGATCATGCGCAACTATGATGGATTCATGAAGAGCGGGCGCAAGACGCCCGGCCGCCGCTAGACCGGCGGCAGGCGAGGACGGACGGTACGCATGGGACGACGCATTGTAATGCTGGGCGCTCCGGGCGCGGGTAAAGGCACGCAGGCGGTGCGCATTGCCGCGCGCCTGGCGGTGCCGCATATTTCGACCGGCGACATCTTCCGGGCGCACCTCAAGAACGGCACGGCGATTGGCCGGCAGGTGCAGCCGTATCTGGACGCCGGCCAGCTGGTGCCCGATGAGCTGACGTGCGCCATCGTGGCCGACCGTTTACAGGCGGACGATTGCCGGGGCGGTTACGTGCTGGACGGATTTCCCCGGTCGGTGCCGCAGGCCGAGATGCTGACGAAGCTTTTGCGCGACCACGGCGACGACCTCGACATGGCCATCGACATTGCGGTGCCGGACGAGGAGATCGTCGGCCGCCTGGCGGCCCGCCGCTTCTGCCCCAAATGCGGGAAGATTTTCAATTTGAAGTTCAGCCCCTCGGGCAACGGCAAGAAATGCGA
>JAAYAQ010000259.1 GCA_012719295.1 Candidatus Hydrogenedentota bacterium
CGCGGGCTACATCAAACGGCTTCCCGTGAGCACCTACCGGAAACAGCGGCGCGGCGGCAAAGGCATCACCGGCATGGAGACGAAAGAAGAGGATTTCGTCCGCGACCTGTTTATCGCCTCAACGCACCAGTACATGCTTTTCTTCAGCAACGCCGGCCGCGTCTATTGGCGGAAGGTGCACGAATTGCCAAAGGCCGGCCGCACCGCGCGCGGGCGCGCCATCGTGAATCTGCTCAACCTCTCCGGCGAAGAGAGGATTACGGCGTGCCTTCCCGTGCGCGACCTCAAGGAAGACGGTAAGAATGTCTTCATGGTCACCCGAAACGGCACGGTGAAGAAGACACTCCTGAAAGCATTCAGCAACCCGCGGTCGGCCGGCATCATCGCGATCGATATCGACGAAGGCGACCAGTTGATCGACGTCCAGATTACGACCGGCGAAGATAACATCCTGCTCGCCACCGCCCAGGGAAAGGCCATCCGCTTTCCCGAAAAAGACGTCCGCTCCATGGGGCGGAGTGCCCGCGGCGTCGTGGGCATCCGGCTCGAACAAGGCGACTCCGTTATCGGGATGTCGCTCGCGGCGGACGAGAGCACCGTGCTTACGGTCACCGAAAACGGTTACGGGAAACGCACCAAAGTCGGCGAATACCGACTGCAACACCGCGGGGGCCAGGGCATCATCAACATCAAGACCTCCGAACGAAACGGCCTGGTGGTCGGCATGTTGACCGTGGACGATGATGATGAGATCGTCCTCGTGAGCACCGACGGGATCGTGATGCGCTGTGAAGTCAAAGGCATCCGCACCATCGGGCGCAACACGCAAGGCGTTACGGTGATGAAGCCCAACGCCGGCGCCAAGGTAAGCGCGGTCGCCAAGGCCGTCGCCGACACCAAGGAAGAACGCATCACCGATGTGCCGGCCGGCGAAGAAGCTCCGGACGACGGCGTCGAGGAGACCGACAGCGAAGACTTCGAGTCCGGCGAGGAAGAGGAGTAAGCGCCGGCTCCCGGGAAGCGGGGGCGCGGCGGAACGCGGCTTCGAGGCGAAAACCCGTTGCGTGTACCGGATGTCCGGGCATGAGGGGAGGATGCGGCCATTTCGTACAGCGGTTTCAGTGAGCAACGCGGCCACCCCGGACTGGTCCCGGGCGAGGGGGCCGCGCAGGGCGGCGCCCCTTCACCCCGGGCACTGCCGGCGCGCCCGGTTCGCATCGCGGCGGCACTGCTGAACCCGGGGAGGCGGTATGCCTGATGACCCGGCCTCCGGGCCTTCTCACGACCCCGTGACGGCCGACGCCCCGGCGGCGCGCCCGCGGTCCCTGAAACGGCTGGCGATTCGCGGGTCCGTCTGGACCTTCGCCGGCTACGGCATCACCCAGGTCATTCGTCTCGGCGGCAACATCATTCTGACCAGCCTGCTGTTTCGCGAAGCCTTCGGCCTGATGGTGATGATCAACATCTACCTTCAGGGGCTCGCCATGCTGACCGATCTCGGCATCGCGCCCAGCATCGTGCAGAACCCCAGGGCTGAAGACCCGGAATTTCTGCGGACCGCCTGGACCCTTCAACTGCTGCGCGGACTCGGCCTCTGGCTGGGCGCCCTCGCGTTCACGTATCCCGCCGCCTGGTATTTCAACCAGCCCGCGCTGCGCGTGTTTCTGCCCGTCGCGGGCCTGAACCTGCTGATCGTCAGTCTCGACTCCACAAACCTCCATCTGTTGCACCGCCACGTGAATGTGGCGCTGCAGACCCTGCTCTCGGTCATTACCCAGGTCGCGGGATTGATTGTCAGCGTGACCGGCGCATTGCTCTGGCGCGTGTACGCGGAGTTTCGCACGCTCAACACCATGCTGGAGGCGGCATCCTCCGGCGGCGACTGGCGCCACGTCCAGTTCGACGAATCGTTCTACTGGATGGGCGTCTGGGCGCTGGTCGGCGGCACCCTCGTGGGCATGGTGTTCCACACCCTGCTCACCTACCAGATTCCCGGCCCGCGCATGGGGTTCGCATGGCGAAAAGAGTACGCCCACCAGCTCATCCACTTCGGGAAGTGGATCTTCGTGAGCTCACTCCTGACCTTCCTGGCCAACAACCTGGACCGCACGGTTCTCGCCCGTTTCCTCGATCTCGGCATGCTCGGGGTCTATGGCATTGCGTACATGTTCGCCAGCTCGATCGTGGAATTGCTGCGGACCCTCTCCAACCGCGTCCTGTTCCCCGTGTACGCGGAGATGGCCCGCGAGCGCCCCGAGGCGCTGCGCAAACGCTCGACGCATGTCCGGCTGCTGCTGATGGCCGTCACCCTGCCCGTGCTCTGGGGAATGGTGCTGGCCGGTCCGGAGTTTATCCGTTTCGTGTACCAGCCGGGGTATTGGGACGCGGGCTATCTGCTGCAATTGCTGGCGTGCGGCTCGATCCTGTCCGGCATGGCCGCCCCGGTCGAGGTGGTCTTCCTGGCCGTGGGCGACTCGTTCCGGCACTTTCTGACGATGCTCAGCCGTTCGGCGACGCTGCTGCTGGCCATGGCCATTGGCGGCTACCTGAACGGCAGCGCCGGCATCATCTGGGGCGTGGTCCTCGCGCCCGCGCTGCAGTATCCGTTCCTGTCCGCGCTGGGCCGGAAATACGGGGTGTGGGTGCCCTGGCTGGATGCGCTGGGCGTGGTGGTCTCGGCCCTCGTGCTCGCGGCCGGACTCTGGTGTAAACGCCTCATACTGGGGTAGACGCGCCGTGTGCGGCAGCGACGCCCCGTGGTTTTTGCGTGGATTGGAGACGGACCAATACAATGGAGCCGGGAAGACGGGTGCGCCGGCGGGCGTGCCGGTAGATAACGGCAAAGGGCGTTGCGATGCTGGTCATGCCTGAGGGCAACAGTCTGGTGCCTATCGTATTGCTGGGATGGATCCCGGTGATATTCATCCTCTTCGCCCTGCTGCCCGGCCGCCGGGCCGCGCTGATGGCCTTCCTGGGCGGGTGGATGTTCCTTCCCAACGCCGGGTTCCAGCTCCAGTACTTCCCCGAGTACAACAAGGCCACGGCCACCTGCGTCGGCATCTTCGCGGCCACGCTGGTCTTCGACACGAGCCGGTTCCGGAAGTTCCGCCTGTGCTGGATAGACCTGTTCCCGCTGGTGCTGGCCGTGGTGCCCTTCTTCTCGTCCCTCTCGAACGGGCTCGGGGCCTATGACGGCCTCTCCGCCATGACGAGCGCCCTCGCCGCCTGGGTGCTTCCCTACCTCGTGGGCCGGCTGTATTTCACCGATCTGCAGGGCATGCGGGAGCTGATCCTGGGATTCTTCATCGCGGGGCTGGTTTATCTCCCGTTCTGCCTCTGGGAGATGCGCATGAGCCCCAACCTTCACCACCACATCTACGGGTTCAATCCCAGCGCCTTCATTCAAGCCTACCGGGGCGGCGGCTACCGGCCCGTGGTCTTCATGCGCCATGGGCTCATGACGGCCATGTTCATGGGCATGAGCACGCTCTGCGGCTGCGCCCTGTGGTTTTCCGGCGCGAAAAAGACCTTCATGAATCTGCCCATCGCGTTGCCTGTCGGCGCCCTCGCCCTGACCACCCTGCTGAGCCGGTCCGCGGGCGCCCAGGCGCTGATGCTGGCCGGCATCGGCGCGCTGCTCTTCATGCGCTATGCCAGGAACCCCCTCCCCGTCGTCGCCGTCGCGTTGTTCGTCGTCGCCTATGTGGTCATCCGGGGCGGCGGCCTCTGGGACGGCCAGGGCTTGATCCGCCTGGCCGATGATGTATTCGGCGCGGAACGCGCGGGCTCGCTCGAAACGCGGGTCATCAACGAAAACGCCCTCTCCGCCAAGGCGCGGCAGCGAATGCTGCTCGGCTGGGGCGGCTGGGGACGCAACCGCGTAAAGGACGATCTAGGACGCGACGCGAGCATCACCGACGGGCTCTGGGTGATCATCTTCGGCACCAACGGGGCCATCGGCATCACCGCGTTTCTTGCCACCATGCTCGTGCCTGCCGTGGTGCTCACCAGCCGGGTGCCGCCCCGATTCTGGATGCATCCCTCCGCCGCGGCCGCCACCGTGGCCGCGCTGATCTGCTGCCTCTGGGTGGTGGACTGTATCCCGAATTCCATGTTCAACCCGATTTATATGGTCACCGCCGGCGGACTGGCGGGATTCCGGAAAGTCCGGGTGTTCCAGCGGCAGCCTGCCCGGAACCTGCAGCGGCCGGACGGCCTGGCCGCGGCAAACCGCCCGGCGTAGCGCGAAAGGATGGATCGATTGTCCCGTATCCGTGTGCTGGTCATGGCTGAGGCCGCCAATCCCGAGTGGGTCAGCGTACCGCTCGTGGGATGGTCGCTGGCCCAGGCGCTGCGCGCGCGTTTCGACGTCCATCTGGTCACCCAGATCAGAAATGCCTCCGCCATTCGCGCCGCCGGACTGGACGAGGGGCGCGATTTCACGGCCATCGATTCCGAGCGGGTGGCAGGCCCTCTCTACCGCGTTTCCACGTTCCTGCGCGGCGGCAGCGGCGGCGGGTTCACCACGGGGCTGGCGTTCCAGGCGCCTGCCTACTACTACTTCGAGCACCTGGTCTGGAAGCGGTTCCG
>JAAYAQ010000260.1 GCA_012719295.1 Candidatus Hydrogenedentota bacterium
CGCGGGATATTGGCCGGGTTGACGCTTGCGGTGATCATGGGCGCGGGCGCTTTCGCGGGCGAGGGCGGCGGTCCGGTCTCGATCGAGCAGATCAAGGCGCTGCGGCACGACGCGGCCCACAGGACGCGGCGGATCATCTACGACAACGACGGCAACGAGCCGGTCTATTATCTTGAGAAGGCCGATGCGGACGAACTGATCGACAAACGCACGCGCGCGGTGGTGGGCACGCAGGTCGACACGATTGTCTATTGCACGTGGAGTTCCGGGTTCGGCCTGTTCACCCACAACACGAAGGTGGGCGAGCTTTTCACCTGCACCGAGTCCGAACCGGGGGGCGAAACGGGCTTCAGCCAGAACCAGACGAAGGCCTTCCTGGAACAGGGCACGGATCCGCTCGAGATCATGGTGAATTTCTGCCGCCAGAACGGGATCGAAGTCTTCTGGTCCATGCGCATGAACGACTGTCACGACGGCTGGGGCGGCTGGTATTCCCCCCTCCTGTTCCCCCGGCTCAAGAAGGACCATCCCGAGTGGCTGATGGGCACGGCGGAAAAACGGCCCGTGAACGGCCCCTGGACCGCCGTGGATTACGGCCAGCCGGAGATCCGCGAGCTCGCGTTCAAGTTCTTCGAGGAAGTCTGCACCAACTACGACGTGGACGGCGTCCAGATGGACTTTTTCCGGCATCTGGCGTATTTCCGCGCGCACGCCGAAGGGCGGCCCTGCGGCCAGGCCGAGCTCGACATGATGACGGACCTTATCCGCCGGGTGCGCGTCATGGCCGACGAGGTGGGGGCAACACGGGGGCGGCCCATTCTCATCTCCGTCCGCGTGCCGGATTCCCTCGAGATGTGCCGCGACATGGGCTTCGATCTCGAGCGGTGGATGCAGGACGGCCTGATCGATATGCTCACCTTAAGCTGCTATTTCCGCCTCAATCCCTGGAAGACCAGCGTCGACCTGGCCCACAAATACCATGTCCCCGTGTATCCCTCGCTGAGCGAATCGCGGCTGCGCGACGAGGACGCCCGGAAGGTGCGGGCGAGTCTCGAATGCTATCGTGCGCGCGCCATGAACGTCTGGCACGCGGGCGCGGACGGCATCTACATGTTCAACTTCTTTAATCCGACGGCGCCGCACTGGACTGAGCTGGGCGATCCAGACGTCCTGGGCCCGCTCGACAAGGTCTACACCACCGGCGCGCGGGGGTACGGCAATCTCAGCTTCTGGTACAAGGGCGGCGAGAAATACATGAACCGCGACATCCTCAATCCCGAATACCCGCGCACCCTGGCCGCCGGCGCGCCCGTCTCGATCACCCTGCCGGTGGGCGAGAACGTCATGGCGCATGTTCCTGTCAGCGTGACCCTGCAGCTGCGGTTCAAAGAGGCCCCGTCGCCCGAAACGATCGCCGTAGCGATCAACGGCGCCTCGTTGACCGCGGCCGCGGTGACGCCCCCCGAGCCGGACAATCCCTGGCTCGACTATCCCGTCGACCCCCTGGTCGTGAAACAGGGCGACAACGTCTTTACGTTTGGCATGAAGGAGGGCGAAACCGCCCAGCCCGTGCTGCTCGACATGCTCCTCCGGGTGCGCCACTGACCGGGACCTGTCCAGAGACAGGGGATAAGCACGGCGCGCCGTTCCCGGCCCGGGATCAGATGTGGATGGCCCGTTCGTCGACGGCCAGCGCGGCCTCTTTCATGATCTCCGCCAGGGTGGGATGCGCGTGGCATGAGCGGGCCAGGTCTTCGCTGCTTGCGTCAAACTCCATCGCGACGGCGGCTTCGGCGATCAGGTCGCCGGCATGCGCGCCGAGGATGTGCACGCCCAGGAGCCGGTCGGTTTCGGCGTGGGCCAGCATCTTCACGAATCCGTCCGTCTCGCCGATGCTGCGCGCGCGGCCGTTGGCGAGGTAGGGGAACACGCCTTTCCGGTAGCGCACGCCGTCCTGCTGGAGCTGCTCCTCGGTCTTGCCGACCGATGCGATCTCCGGGTGCGTATAGACGATGCCGGGGATGGCGTTGTAGTTCACTTCGCCGTAACCCTTCACGATGTTCTCGACGCAGGCCACGCCCTCGTCTTCGGCCTTGTGGGCGAGCATGGGGCCGGGAATCACGTCGCCTATCGCATAAAACCCCTCGGCGGACGTGCGGAACCGTTCGTCGACCACGATGCGGCCGCGGCTGTCGGTATCAACCCCCACGGTCTCCAGACCCAGGTCCGCGGTGTGGGGAACGCGCCCGACGGAGAGCAGCACGCGGTCGCACGCCACGGGCGCCGCCCCGTCGATGTCGACGACGGCGCCCCGGCCCTTCTTGCGCGCGCCCGTTACCCGGCATCCCACCCGGAAGGTCATTCCCTGTTTTTCAAAGACCTTTCGCGCTTTCGCGGCCAGTTCGCCGTCCATGCCCGGCAGGATCCGGTCGAGGTATTCCAGGACCGTCACCTGTGCGCCCAGGCGGTTCCACACCGACCCCAATTCGAGGCCGATGTATCCCGCGCCGATGACGACCAGGTGCCCGGGCACGGCATCGTAGGCCAGCGCTTCTGTGCTTGTGCCGACATAGCGCCCGTCCACTTCGACATTGGGCAGAGACGCCGACTGGCTTCCCGTCGCGATGAGGATGTGCTTCGCGGTCAACGCCGCGCCGTCCGGCCCCTCGACCACGACGCGCCCCGGCCCGGCAATGCGCCCGCGGCCCGCGTACCGCGTGATGCCGTTCTTCTTGAACAGGCCGGCCACGCCATGGGTCAGGCCGTTGACGATGTCCTCCTTGCGCCGCATCATCCCGGCCAGGTCGAACGAGACGCCCGTCACGTTGACGCCGTGTTTCGCGAGGGTGTCGCGGGCCTCGACAAACCGCGCGCTGGATTCCAGCAGCGCCTTGCTGGGTATGCAGCCGACGCGCAGGCAGGTGCCGCCGAGGGCCTTCTCGCTCTCGACGCAGGCCACGTTCAGGCCCAGCTGGGCCGCACGGATCGCGGCAACGTAGCCGCCCGGGCCCGCCCCGATGACGATCAGATCATGCGTGGCCGTGGTCATGGCATCTCCTTCCGTTTGCCGGTGCGTGCCGCGGGCCGGGGACGTTTCCGGCCCGGCCGCGCATTACAGGTCGAGAAGCAGGCGCCCGGGATTCTCGACACATTCCTTGATTCGTTTCAGAAAGGTCACGGCTTCGCGCCCGTCGACCATGCGGTGGTCGTAGGTGAGCGCGACATACATCATGGGCCGGATCACCACCGCGCCGTCGGCCGCGACCGGCCGGTCCTGGATGGCGTGCATGCCCAGCACGGCGGTCTGCGGCGGATTGACGATCGGCGTGGACAACAGCGAGCCGAACACGCCGCCGTTCGTGATGGTGAACGTCCCGCCCTGCAACTCATCGAGCGTGATCTTGTTTTCACGCGCCCGCTCGCCGAAATCGGCGATGGCCCGCTCGATGTCGGCGAAGCGCATCAGCTCGGCGTTGCGCAGGACCGGCACGACCAGCCCTTTGCCGCTGCTGATCGCAATGCCGATGTCGCAGTAGTTGAACTCGACGATCTGGTCGTCGCGGATCTGCGCGTTCACGCCCGGGAACTCCTGCAGCGCCGCGACCGCCGCTTTCACAAAGAACGACATGAACCCAAGTTTCACGCCGTGCTTCGCCGTGAACGCCTCCTGATGCGTCTTGCGCAGCGCGATGGCCGCCGACATGTCCACCTCGTTGAAGGTGGTCAGCAGCGCGGCCGTCTGCTGCGCCTGCACGAGGCGTTCGGCGATGCGGCGGCGCATGGGCGTCATCGGACGGGCCTCTTCCCGGCGCTGCGCCCCGGTGACGATCCCCGCGAACGACGGATTCGGCGGCGCGGACGCGGGCTCTTCTTCGCGGTGCTGGAGCACGTCTTCTTTGAGGATGCGGCCGCCCCGTCCCGTCGCTTTGACCGCGCCGGGTTCAATCCCCCGCTCGGCCAGGGCGCGTTTCGCGGCGGGCATGACGCGTTGTTTTTTGGGCGCGCCGTTTTCGTCGGCCCGCGGTGCGGCCTTCTTCGTTGAGGCAGGGGGGCCCGCTGGCGCGGCCGGCGCCGGGGCCGGCGCCGACTCGTCGATGCGGGCGATGACGCCTCCCACGCTGGCGTTCTCTCCGGCGCCCACGAGCACCTCGGCCAACACGCCCGCCACCGGGGCGGGTACTTCGAGCGTCGCCTTGTCGGAATCGATCTCCACCACCGGTTCGTCCTGCTCCACATACTCGCCCGGGGATTTCAGCCAGCGGGCAATCTGGACTTCCGAGATGGATTCGCCCAGTTCCGGAACCTGAAGGTCGGTCGCCATGGGATTACTTCTCCTTCACCGCGCCACTGCTACTGCTGTGCGCCATATGCTACGCCACGCCATCACAGGTCCGCGAACGCCTCATCGAGGAGCAGCCGCTGTTCGAGCCGGTGGCTCGCGGCCGAGCCCGTCGCGGGACTCGCCGAAGGCGCGCGGTACACCCCGCGCAGCGGCCAGCGGCCGAGCAGCCGGTCACAGAACCGGACGCGCCACTGCCACCACGCCCCCATGTTCTGCGGCTCTTCCTGGACCCAGACCATGTCCGTCCCGTCCGGATAGCTCCGGAGAGCGTCTTCGAGGTACTCCTCCCGCAGGGGATACAACTGTTCGATCCGCACGAGGGCGACGTCGTCGCGCCCGCGCTTCTCACGCTCCTCGGCGAGCTCGTAATAGATCTTGCCGCTGCAGAGGAGCACGCGCTTCGCCCGGCCTCCCTGAATGCCCATCGCGTCGGGCAGGATGCGCTGAAACCGGCCGTGCGTCAGGTCCTCGAGGGGCGACACGACGTTCGGATGCCGCAGGAGGCTTTTCGGGGTCATCACAAACAGCGGTTTCCGCCATGGCCGGAGCACCTGGCGGCGCAGGCAATGGAAGAACTGCGCCGGCGTCGTCGGGTATACGACCTGGATGTTGTCCTCCGCGCCCAGCATCAGGAACCGTTCGAGCCGCGCGCTCGAATGTTCGGGGCCCATCCCCTCGAAGCCGTGCGGCAGCAGCAGGACGAGCCCCGACAGCGCGCCCCACTTGTCCTCGGCGCTCGAGATGCCCTGGTCAATCAGCACTTGCGCCGCGTTGGCGAAATCGCCAAATTGCGCTTCCCAGATCACCAGGCCGTCGGGATATGCGCAACTGTACCCGTATTCAAAGCCCAGGACGCCCGCTTCCGACAGCGGACTATTGACAATGTCGACCGGTCCCTGGTCCGGCGCGATGTGCTGGAGGGGCATGTAGGTGTGCCCGTCGTCCGTGTCCACCAGCACGGCATGGCGATGGCTGAACGTGCCGCGCTGCGAGTCCTGCCCGCTCATGCGCACCCGCACGCCTTCCGCGGCGAGCGAAGCATAGGCCAGCGCCTCGCCCGCGGCCCAGTCCAGCGGCTGGCCGCCCGCGGCCATCGCCTTGCGGGCATCCAGCATGCGCCGGGCTTTGGGATGCAGATGGAACCCGGCGGGGACCTCGGCCAGCCGCTCCAGATAGGCGCCCAGGGTTTCCCGCGCCACCCCCGTATCGGGATCCGGCGCATCTTTTTCGAAGCCGCCGAAATACCGGGACCAGAGGCTCCCCAGCACGCTCTTGCGGTTGGGGTTGCGTGTGCGGTCCTCGCGGGCCTGTTCTTCTTCCTCGCTGCGAGAGGCCGTGAACTCCTTTTCGAGGACGGCGCGCCGGCGTTCCGCGATCTCGTCGGCCTCCGCCCGGGTGATCTCCCCCAGTTTGAGGAGGTGTTCGAGGTAACCCTCGCGCACGGACCGGCGCCGGTTGATCTTCGCGTACAACAGCGGCTGCGTGAACGACGGCTCATCGGTTTCGTTGTGCCCGTGCCGCCGGTAGCAGTACATGTCGATCACGACGTCGCGCTGGAACTCCCTTCGAAATTCCATCGCCAGGTCGATCACCTGCGCGACGGCCTCCGGATCCTCGCCGTTGACGTGGAAGATCGGGATCTGGAGCATCTTGGCGACGTCCGTCGCGTAGACGCTCGAACGCCCCTCCACGGGCACGGTGGTGAACCCGATCTGGTTGTTCACGACCACGTGGATGGTGCCGCCAATGCGGTAGCCCTCGAGCTGGCTCAGGTTCAGCGATTCCTGCACGACGCCTTCGCCCGCGAACGCCGCGTCCCCGTGAATCAGCAGGCACATCCCCCCCGCGCGGTTTACGTCGCCCAGGCGGTCCTGCTTGGCGCGGACCCGGCCCATCGCCACGGGATTGACGAACTCCAGATGGCTGGGATTGAAGCACAGGGCCAGGTGAAGCTTGTGGCCGGTCGCCGTGGTCCAGTCCGAATGATGGCCGAGATGGTACTTGACGTCGCCGCCGCCCATGTGGAGTTCCGGGTGTTTATCGTCAAATTCGCTGAAGATGCGGCCGGGGCTTTTCCCGAGGATATTGGTGAGCACATTGAGGCGGCCCCGGTGGGCCATGCCGATGACGATCTCGTTGATCTGGTACTGGCCCGCCTTCTCGATGGCCAGGTCGAGCAGCGGGATGAGACTTTCCGCCCCCTCGAGCGAAAACCGCTTCGCGCCCACGTACTTCTTCTGGATAAACTCCTCGAAAATCACCGCGTCCGTGAGCCGCGTCAGAATCCGGAGCTGCTCGTCGCGGCTGAGCGCCATGCGGTTCTCGGTCCGTTCCATTCGTTCCTGCAGCCATTCGCGGAGGTCCAGGTCGTCGATGTGCATGTACTGCACGCCAATGGACCGGCAATAGGTGTTGCGCAGCCGCTCGATAATCTCCGCGAGGGTCAGGGTGCCCTCCGCCGCCAGGGTCGTCGTGGAAAAGGGCAGGTCCATATCGTGGTCGGTAAACCCGAAATACGCCGGGGCGAGCTCCTCGAGCTGCGGCACCGGCGACTCCAGCGGGTCCACCGCCGCGACCCGGTGCCCCCGGACCCGGTAATTGCGGATGAGCTTGTCGACCTTGTGCTGCATTGCCGCCAGGTCGATATCGCGCCCGCAGATCTGGCATTTCAGCGCGTCTTTCCAGTCGGCCTGGAACCATTTCCGGCGCGCACAGGTTTCCCGGGGCGGGGCGGGCGCCGGGGCGGGGCCTCCGTTGCCCGGAAGCTGCGTGAAATACGCCCGCCAGTCCGCCGGAATCGAATCGGGCCGCTCGAGAAACTTCTCGTAGAGGTCCTCCATGAATGCCAGGCTCAGACTGCTCGGTTCGGTCTCAAGATTTGCCATGCCTTATCCGCCCTCGCCGTCCGCGCGCAGCACCCCCGTGGCGGCCTCGCAGCGGCCCCCCCGGTCCAGTCGCGCCGGCCTTGTGCAGACCGCCCCCTCCGTAAACCTGCGCCCTTCGCGATGCAAACGGCGCCGGTTCCCGAGGCAATTCGTTGTCCGCAGCACTTTTACCACGTGGTTCCCGTCGCCACCCTGTGCTAAGCAGTGTGGAATTCGCGTCTTACGTCACCATTAGCAGAACCATCGGGAGTCGAGAAATGTTTCTTGGAATTCACTCTAGCGCATTTTGAGGAAGTTTGCGAGGGGGCGTTCTGCGCAATCTGCGATTTCTGCGCGGCGGGCCGCCGAAACCGCGGGCGGGACTCGGCAGGAACGCGTCGGCGCGCCGCACGCGGATTGAAATCGGAGCGGGGGCATGCGGCATACTATCAGAGCTGGCACGGAGGAACGGCGAGCCAACCGACAGGAGTTCTCACGCATGGGTCTTGGACGCGCACTGCTCTGCATGTTGCTGCCGCCGCTGGCGGTATTGGACAAAGGCTGCGGATCGGTCCTGCTGGTGGGGCTGCTGACGATCGCGGGCTGGGTGCCGGGCATTCTCGCGGCGCTGTTCATCTGCAGCAGGGACTGATTCACGCGGGGGGGATCTCGCCCCAGATATCCACGTGGCGGTCGGTCACCATCCGGACCTCGAACCCATCCAGTCCCGCCCTGTCCAGTTGTTCTACAATCTCTTCTTCCGTGTAGGCGGCGAGCAGCGACCGGTAATACTCCTCCCGCAACAGCGCCGACTCGTTTCCCGCATGCTTGCGGACGATATCCAGGGCATCCGAGGCGCAGCGGGGCCGGGCGAGGTCGCGCAGAAACACCAGCGCGCCCGGCCGGGCCACCCGCTTAATCTCGTTCCAGAGCCTGGCGGTCTCGTTGATGTGGTGCAGGATGCTGTTCGAAAACACGATGTCCATGCAGGCGTTTCGAAACGGCAGGCGCTTCGCGTCGGCCATCACGAGGCGCACGCCGGCGCCGGTCCGGCTCAACAGGGCCTTGCCGTGCAGAAGCATGGCCCGGGAGGCGTCGGCCGCGATGATCCGCCAGCCGGGCTTCCTGCCGGCCAGGCGCGCGGGGATATCGGCCGGTCCCGTACCCAGATCGAGCGCCACCGCGCCGGCACGATCCGGCGCCAGGCCGCACAGGCGTTCCACGAACGCCGAATTCACCTCGGCGAAATCCGCCGCGGCGTAGGCCAGCGCCTCATCGGCCTCGTCCATCAACTCGGGTTCGGCCTGGCGATGCAATCTCTCGGACATGACCGGATGCTCCAGTACTTCAGGCGCAGGCGGTGTGTGATGCGCCGGGGCGCGGCTTGGCGCCGTCTGCGGATGGTTTTGATTCAAACCAGAAGTGTGTGCGATACGGGGGTATTCCTTCAAGCGCGCGAGACGGCCGGCATCAGAGCGGGTTGTCGGGCGGCGGATAGTACCGGTGGCTGAAGACTTCCTTCAGTTGCTGGCGGCTGTGCTCGCCCGTGAGACGCAACAGGTCCTGTATCGATTGCGGATGTTCCGTCATCTTGATCTTCTCGAGGAACAGCGCGTGGCCGGCATCTTCGCGCTTGACCAGGTCAACGATCGCCGCCAGCATGCTGAGACGGTACACCGCGCCCGCCAGGACGCCTTCATCCACGACGGGCAGCGCCGTGAAATTCGTCCGGAGAAACGCGGAAGCGACGGCGAACAGGTCCATGCCGGGCGTCAGCGTCTCGACCACGGGCGACATGAAATCGGCCACCAGCGCGCGGCCGATTTCTTCAAACCGGTCGTACATTTCGTGGAGCAGGATGCGCAGGCAGTCCTTCTCCGTCAGGATGCCCACCAGCCGGAAATCGTCGTCCACAACCATGGCGGCGTTCTCGCCTTTGCTGTGGAGCGCGTGCATCGCGGCCAGGACGCTCATGTCGGGGTGAACGACGCGGATGGTCGTCTTCATGATGTCGCGTGCTACAGGTACTGCCACCATGGTGCCCCTCCTTCTGGTTTCGCCCAGAGGGCCCGTGTGCGCCGTTGACCGTATTCGCGAGCCGGACTCCAGTATACCACGAAAATGGCCCGGCGGCGGCCCCGTTTCAGGGCTATCGCAGGCGGTTTCCCCCGCAAAAACGCTTCCTCGGGCCCGGCGCCTGGTATGGGACCGGCGCCTTCGCCGGTCAGTGGCTCACCGTACGAGCCCCGTGCCCATGCGCCCGCCGGGGGCATTGAGAACGCGCCGCCGGTGCCGTACCATAGGCGCGTCTGGGGCCGGCATACGAAGAAAGGCAGGCAGGTACCGTGAGTGCACTTGGAAAAGCGACCCGATTGAACCGCATTCTGGC
>JAAYAQ010000261.1 GCA_012719295.1 Candidatus Hydrogenedentota bacterium
CCTTCAGAACATACGCACCGGCGACGGGTTCGCCGCCGGTATTCACGACAACGCCCTCGAGGCCGTCGCGTGACGGTTCGAGAGCAACCAGGACACGATGCGGCGTGTTTGCGAGTTCCTGGGCGGATATCGCGATGGTCTGCTCGTCGTAACCTTCTTGCCAGACGCGCAGCACGCCGGGGACGGCCTCGAGAAGAGAGATGGCAATTTTCCCGGCCGGATCCTGCGCCCTGGCGCCGAATCCACCTTTTCCCGCAGTTCCCGCGGCTGATCGTGGCGCATCCGCGGTGTGCCGGAAGTTGACGAAATAGCACGGGAGGGGTTCCCGGGTGTCGCTGCGGACAGCCTCCACCTCGAGGGAGGCCCGTATCGACAGGGCGAAGTCCGCGCTGTCTGTCCCGGCCAGAACGAGCGGGTTCTGTTCGCTGAAATACGCAGGGTGGGTTGCGGTCAAGGCAAAAATGCGGTCGGGAAGATGGTCGATGCGGTAGCGGCCTTCGCGGTCGGACCGGGCCTCCCTGCCATCCTCGCCAGCGCAGGCAACGACAGCGCCCCGGACCGGGTTGCCGAAGGTATCGCGAACACAGCCCGAGATGGACAGGCCGGCCGCGTTGTCTGGCGCGCTGCGTTCCGGCGGCATCCCGGCGGGAGGAGGCGGCGCGTCGTCGCGGGGCTTCGGAGAGTCATCGGGAGAGAGCGGCATCCCGGTTCCGCCGGCCTGAACCGGTTGCGTGGCGCGGGGCACGGGGCTTTCGACCTGCCACCATATCCGGAGTGTCACGATGACAGCTATCGCAACGATAACCGCCGCCGCCACATTCATGAAATGACGCCGTTGCGTCATGTCCATCCCCTCTCCCGGACGTCCCGCGCAGAGCCAACCCTACGAGCCATGAATCCCGGCATGGGCATGACGGTTCCATGCGGCATGCACAGCAGGGCCATGGTATTCCGCGGACCGCGTGATGGCAACAGGAGGGGGCGCTGTACTCGAGCGGGGCGTCACGGCCGGTCTGTCGCTGTGAATGAAAACCCGGGACAGACCCCACGGTTTTGTTTCGCAAAGGCCTCGAAAACTCGGGTTGGTTCGGTGCGGGACCGGCGCCCGCGCACCCCGGGCTCGCCGAGCGCCAGCCTGGCCGGCGTGCCGGCCCGTGCGCCTCAGGCGCCCGGCGCTACCGGGCCTGTTCCGTCGGCGGTTCCACGTACAGCGTCTTCCACGAGATGTACCCGAGATGGTTGGGCTGCCAGTTCTTTACGTCGGGCGACAGGAGATACGGCCGCGTATAGAAGTACACGGGGATGATCGGCGCATCCGCGAGCAGGATGTCCTCCGCCTGCTGGTACGTGGCCAGGCGGCCGGTCTTATACATGATCGAAGCGCCCTTTCGCACCAGCCGGTCATAGTGTTCCGACGCATACCCCGTCCGGTTGTTGCCGTTGCCGCTCAGGAAACACTCGAGAAAATTGTACGGATCGCTGTAATCGCCGATCCATCCCGACCGGGCGATGTCGTAATTCAGCGTGTTCATCGAGTTGAGGTACACCTTCCAGTCCTGGTTGAGCAATTGCACCTCGACCCCCAGCGCCTGGTTCCACATCTGCTGCACCGCCTCCGCAATGCGCTTGTGGTCGTCGCTCGTGTTGTAGAGCAACTCCACCTTCGGGAACCCTTTGCCGCCGGGGTAGCCGGCCTCGGCCAGCAGCCGCCGCGCCTGCTCCACGTCGTACGGCATGCGCGCGTTGCTCGTGTATCCCCCCGTGCCCGGCGGCACGTAATGCGCCGCGGGCTGACGCCCTGCGTCCACCACCTGCGCAACCAGCGTGTCCCGGTCCAGGCTCAATGCAAACGCCCGCCGCACCCGCGCGTCGTCAAACGGCGGTTTCGTCGTGTTCATGCGGTAGTAGTACGTCCCGAGATACGGGTCGATGTGAAGAAACGGAAATTGCTCCTGTTGATACATCTCGATCTTGGGCAGGGGCACGTTTTCCGTGAGATGCAGCCCCCCCGTGCGGAACGTGCGGTCCTCGGTCATGGGGTCCTTGATCGGATAAAACGCGATGGCCTGCAGGCGCACGGCGGCCGCATTCCAGTAATGCGGGTTCTTCTCCACCCGGATCACCTTGTCGGGTTCCCACTGCGCCAGTTTGAACGCGCCGTTGGACACCATGTGCTCGGGCTGCGTCCATTTGGTGTCCCGCGCCGTCATGCCCCCGAGCGCCTCAATCACCTTGCGCGGCACCGGATACCACGTGTAATGGACGTGCAGCGACAGAAAGTACGGCGTGGGCTGTTCGAGCCGCACCTCGATGGTGGAATCGTCGAGCGCCTTCACGCCCACCTGCGAGAAATCTTTGATCTCGCCCGTGTTGAACGCGCGCGCGTTCACCACGCAATGCAGCATCGACGCATACTCGCTCGCCAGCGTGGGCGTCAATATCCGCTCCCACGCATACAGGAAATCCTGCGCCGTCACCGGTTGCCCGTTGGACCATCGGGCGTCTTTGCGGAGATAGAAGGTGTACACCAGCCCGTCGGGCGACACCGTCCACCGCTCCGCCGCGCCCGGGATCGGCTCCAGCGTCGCCGGATCGAGATCGACCAGCCCCTCGAACAGCGCCGACAACAGGCGGTGTTCGGGCACGCCCGACACCAGGTGCGGATCGAGTTCCTGCGGTTCCGCGCCGTTGCCGACCAGCAACACGCCCTCGACCGACGCCTTGCCGGCGCGGGTCTCTCTGGCCCCGCACCCGGCAACGCTCACGACCGCCGCAACACACACCACAAGCGCCGCAACGCGCTGCCAATCTGACCTGGGACGGATCATCGAGACGTCTCCTCCGATTCCTGTGGCGCGGCACGTACCGTTTGTGCCCGGGGATTCGCTACGGCTTCAACGGTACCAGTTCGATCTTGCGGAAAAAGATCTCCGCGGCTTCGGACTGCACCTGGATTTTCCCGCGGCGGGGTTTCACGTTCTGCGCATGGTTCACTTCCACGCCGTTCAGAATGATCGTGATCTCGTCGCCTTTCACGATGCATTCCATGCGGTTCCATTCGCCGACGGGTTTCTCGACGTCCTTCGCCCCGCGAAACCCTTTCACGTCTTTCCATTCGGGATCGCGGCCCCACCAGTTCACGCGCCCGCCGTGGATGGTCGCCAGCTCGCCGCCCGGCTGATACACATGACAATCCGCGACCTTTTCCGGCGCAACAGGACACGTGATCGCGAAGTTCTCGGTGTCGTCGCCCACCACGATGAAATCGCCGGTGCCGCCCTCGATGATCTGGCACTCGATCGAGCGCATCCACACGTTGCCGTAGGCGCCGTCTTCCCCGACCGAATGCACCAGGATGCCGCAGTCGCGCGCGCGGTCCTCGCGCGGCGCAAACGCGCGCTCACCCCATTTGAACTCGGCGATCAGGCGGTAGTTCTCGTACTCTTCCTTCGTCGTAATGCAGCCCCACTCCTCGCCCGAAATCCGAAGAATTCCGTCCTGCACCGTGAATACCTGCTTCGGGTCGGAATCCCGGCCTCGATCGCGGATATACGTATAGAAATGATCCGTGATGTTGCCGCACAGCAACTGAATGGGCGCCGGGGTCTCGGCCGCGGGCGCCGCCGCGGCCCCGCCCGTAACAACAAGAGCAATCGTGATGAAGGTCATGGTTCCGTACTCCGTGTCTGGGTTTCATTCGGTTCATTGTGACACAAAGCCCCCTCCGACTGGTAGAGACACGCCGGCGCCCAATCCCGGGCCCGATTCTTCCCCCCCGTCTTCTGGTTCGAACGGGGACACGTAGTCGCGCCGCAGACGGCGCTTGGAACATGTCCCCGTTCGCGGCCAAGGGTGGATTCTTTCCCCGTCTTGTGTCCCCCGCTGGCGGGGGTGGCCACGCGGGTCCGCGTGGCCGGGGGTGGATTGGTTATGTTTCAAATTCCAAGGGTTCAGTGGCCTCTGTGGCCACCTTGCCCCGCAAAAGACGCCAGGCGTCAGGCCGGACGCCGCGTCAGCAGCGCGCCGAGGGGACACACGTCGCATTTTGGCGTGCGGCGGCAGAAATCCTTGCCCGTATAGACGATCAGCCCGTGGTATTCCCTGAACAGGCGCAGATCCGGTTCCAGGTGCTTTTCGAACAGCGCCCGCAACGGTTCGTACGCGATGTCCGGAGCGCAGAGACCGTGACGGCTGAAAATGCGCCGGGTATAGGCGTCCACCACGAACACGGGTTTCTCGCACGCATACAGGAGGATATCATCGGCGGTTTCCGGGCCTATCCCATCGACGGCCAGCAGTTCCGGCCGCAAGGCCTCCAGCGGCCGCGCGGCCAGGCGTTTCATGCTGCCCTGGTACCGTTCCACGAGATAACGGCAAAAACTCCGCAGACGGCGCGCTTTGACCCGGAAATAGCCCGACGGGCGCAGCGCAGCCTCAAGAACCCCGTCCCCGCAGGCGAGGATCTTGCGCGGACCGAGCAGGTTTTCCCGTTTCAGGTTTGCGATCGCCCGTTCGACGTTCCCCCAGTTCGTGTTCTGGGTGAGCACGGCGCCCACGGCAATCTCGAACGGCGTATCGCCCGGCCACCAGTCCGTGGGACCGTAATGCCGGCTTAACCGTTCGTATATCTCGATCAGGGCAGTCTTCGTATGCGGCATGGCCTCATCCAGCGATAAATGGCTTCAATCCCTCGCGGCGCAAATACTGACACATCCTCCCGCACGGCCTCAAAGTTCACCCGGCGCCCGCGGTTCGCCAGTGCTTTCCAGACGTGCGTCGGCGAGCCCCCCCCGGACTGGCGGTTTTGACGTGAACTGGTTTTTTCCCGCCGCTTGGCTTAGAATTCGGGCACCCGTTATCCAACACAGGAAAGGAACTGGACATGAAACGATCACGGCATCAACATACCACTCCCGGCGGAATGAACCGCCGCGATTTTGTTCGACTGGGCGCCGCCGCGGGCGTGGGCGCTGGCATGGTGGCCCTGGATCGCGCCGCCTTCGCCGCCGTCCCGGATGAGCTCGGCCCGGCGCCCGAAATGCCGTTTGCCGCGCCGCCCATCGAGAACGTCCGCATCGGCTATGTCGGCGTGGGCGGAATGGGCACCAGCCATGTCCGCAACCTGCTCGGTATTGAGGGCTGCCAGATCGTCGCGGTATGCGACATCGTGGAGGAAAAGGTGGCCAACGTGCAGAAGATGGTCGAGGAAAAGGGGTTCCCCAAGCCGACGGGGTATTCGCGCGGCGAACGCGATTTCGAGCGCCTGTGCGCTGAGGAAGACCTGGACCTCGTGTATACCGCCACGCCCTGGGCCTGGCACGTGCCCGTCTGCATGGCCGCCATGGAAAACGGCAAACACGCCGCCACCGAAGTCCCCGCCGCCTACACCCTCGAGGACTGCTGGAAACTGGTCGAGGGCGCCGAAAAGTACAAAAAGCACTGCGTCATGATGGAAAACTGCTGCTACGGCCGCGCCGAAATGCAGATTCTCCTCATGGTCCGCCAGGGCATCTTCGGCGAGATGGTCCACGGCGAAGGCGGTTACCTGCACGACCTGCGCGAGCTCAAATTCGCGAACGCGGGCGAGGGCCTGTGGCGGCGCACACCCACCATCGAGCGCAACGGCAACCTCTATCCCACCCACGGGCTCGGTCCGATCGCCCAGTGCATGAACATCAACCGCGGCGACAAGTTCGATTATATGGTCTCGATGAGCTCCCAGGCGCTTGGCATGGAACGATTCGCCGACGACCACTTCCCGGAAGGCGATCCGCGCCGCGATGAGAAGTTCAGCAACGGCGACTACAACACCAGCCTGATCAAGACCGCCATCGGCCGCACGATCATGGTGCAGCACAACTGCGATTCGCCCCGCCCCTACAGCCGCATCAACATGCTTCAAGGCACCCGCGCCATCACCCAGGGCTACCCGGATCGCATCTACGTCGAAGGCCGCAGCCCCGCCCACACGTGGGAAGAACTCGAAAAGTACCGCGAGGAATTCGACCATCCGCTCTGGAAGCAGCTCGGCCCCGACGCCGGCGGCGCGGGCCACGGCGGCATGGATTACATGGAGGACTACCGGCTCATCAAGTGCCTGCGCGAGGGATTGCCGCTCGATATGGACGTGTACGACGCCGCCGCATGGAGCGCCGTGGGCCCCTTGAGCGAACTGTCCGTCGCCAACCGCGCCGAAACGGTCGATTTCCCCGACTTCACCCGGGGGCGGTGGCAGACCTGGCAGCCGCTGGGCATCGTCGAGGCCTAGGCGCCGGAACGACCAACCGCCCAGTCTCCGCGATGGTGAATCGGGCCTGTGGGACCGGAAAGTCCCACAGGCCTTTCTGTTTCTGCCGGCAGCGGCGCGTGCGTGGGCGAGGTGCGTCCCCCGGCAGGGGTCCGGTCAGGAGCCTGCCAGCGCCGCCGGGGCGGCGTCGCGCCAGCACCCCTGGCGGGTGGGGCGTTCAAGGTTGCGGCGCAGGCGTTCCAGAAAGTCCGAGCGGGGGATCTCGCGCGCGCCGAGACTCAGGAGATGCTCGTTGGTCACCTGGCAATCAATAAACTCAAACGCCCACGCGCGGCACAGATCGACCAGCGCCGACAGCGCCATCTTCGACGCGTCGGTCATGTGTGCAAACATGGATTCGCCGAAAAAGCACGACCCGAGCGAAATGCCGTAAAGACCGCCCGCCAGCGCGCCGTCGTGCCAGCACTCGACGGAATGCGCGTAGCCCAGGCGGTGCAGCCGGGTGTACGCGCTTCGCATGGCCCGGGTGATCCACGTCCCCTCGCCATAGCTTCGCGGCGCCCGGGCGCACGCCGCGATCACCGCCGTGAAGGCCGTGTCAAAACGGACCTCGAATATCCCCCGCTTGCCCGTCTTCCGCAGGCTCCGCGACCGGTGAAACTCGCCGGGAAACAGCACCAACCGCGGATCCGGAGACCACCAGAGGATGGGCTGGCCGTCCGAGTACCACGGGAAGATCCCCGCGCGGTACGCCTCCAGGAGCCGTTCGGGCCGCAGATCGCCGCCCACGGCCAACAGGCCGTCTTCCTCCGCCAACTGCGGCGGCGGAAACACGGGCTCGCCCGTCAATGCGAAGATCGGCATGGATGGTCCAGTCCAGGGGGTTACGCGTCTTCAAATACGAAGGCGAGCGCGTCTTGTTCGATGGTTACACGCACGCGGCCGCCCTTCTCGAGTTTCCCGAACAGCAGCTCGTCGGTGAGCCGGTCCTTGACTTCGACCTGAATGAGCCGTTTGAGCGGGCGCGCGCCGAACTTGGGATCGTAGCCATGGTTGGCGAGCCAGGTGCGCGCCTCGTCCGTCAGCCCGAGCACCACCTTCTGCGCCGCGAGCCGGGCCTGCAATTCCCCGATGAACTTGTCCACCACCCGCTCGATGACCTCCTGCGGCAATGCGTTGAACGACACGATGGCGTCCAGACGGTTCCGGAACTCGGGGCTGAACGTCTTTTCGACGGCCCGCATCGCCTTGCCCTGGCCGCTCTCGGCTTCGCGATCGCCGAAACCCATGGTCCGCGCCGCCATGTCGCGCGCGCCCACGTTCGAGGTCATCACGAGCACCACGTTACGGAAATCGGCGCGTTTGCCGTTGTTGTCGGTCAGGGTGGCGTGGTCCATCACCTGCAGCAGAATGTTGAAGATGTCGGGATGCGCCTTCTCGATCTCGTCCAGGAGCAACACGCCGTAGGGATGCTTGCGGATCTCGTCGGTCAGCAGGCCGCCCTGGTCGAACCCGACATACCCCGGCGGCGCGCCGATCAGCCGCGCAACGGCATGTTTCTCCATGTATTCGCTCATGTCGTAGCGCGCGAAATGCACCCCCATCGCCGCCGCGAGCTGGCGCGCCACCTCCGTCTTGCCCACGCCCGTCGGCCCGATGAACAGGAAACTGCCGATCGGGCTCTCCTCGTTGCCGAGCCCCGCCCGCGACCGTTTGATGGCCGTCGCCACCGCGTGAATCGCATCGTCCTGACCGAACACCGCGCGTCTCATCTCGCTCTCGAGCACCGCCAGGTGCTCGCGGTCCGACGACGACACGCTCCGCTGGGGGATCTTCGCGATGGCGGCGACAATGGCCTCGATATCGGACGGACGGATGGTCTTGCGCGCGCCTTTCGGCAGGAGCCGGACGCTCGCCCCCGCCTCGTCGATCACGTCAATGGCCTTGTCCGGCAGGCAGCGGTCGTTGATGTGTTTCGCCGACAGTTCGGCCGCCGCCCGGAGGGCCGAATCGGTGTAGGTAATGCCGTGGTGCCGTTCGTAATGCGTCTTCAGGCCCCGCAGAATCAGCACGGTCTCCTCGATCGTCGGTTCGGCGATCTCGATCTTCTGAAACCGCCGCGACAGCGCCCGGTCTTTCTCGAACGTCTGCTTGAATTCCTCGTAGGTCGTCGAGCCGATACAGCGCAGTTCGCCCGACGCCAGCACCGGTTTCAGCATGTTCGACGCGTCCATCGTGCTGTCGGTCGTGGACCCTGCCCCCACCACCGTGTGTATCTCGTCAATAAACAGGATGGCGTCCTTGCGCCGCACCAGTGCGCCGATCACCGCTTTCATCCGCTGCTCAAAATCTCCGCGAAACCGCGTCCCCGCCAGCATGGCCGCAAGGTCCAGCCGCAGGATCTCGATGTCCTGCAAGACCGCGGGGACCTTGCCGCCCACAATCTGCAGCGCCAGCCCCTCCGCGATGGCGGTCTTGCCCACGCCCGGTTCGCCCACAAAAACGGGGTTGTTCTTGCGGCGCCGGCACAAAACCTGCACCGTGCGGCGCAGCTCGGGTTCCCGCCCAATCAGGGGGTCGATCAACCCCTCCCGGGCCCGCTGGTTCAGATTCACCGTAAACGCTTCGAGCGGGTTGCGCGCCGGCCGGCCCCCGCCCGTTTCTTCCTCGTCCTCCCGCTCCCGGTCTTCGTGCTCCTCCTCGTACTCGTCGCCGGAGTCCGCGTCCCAGTCTTCCTTCGCGATGCCGTGCGAAATGTACGTCAGGATATCGAGCCGGGTGATGCCCTGTTTACTCAGGGCGTAGCTCGCGTCGGAATCGTCCTCTTCGAGGATGGCCGCAAGCAGGTCGCCCGCATCCAGTTCGCGTTTTCCCGAAAAATGCACGTGCGCCATGGCCCGTTGCATCACCCGTTCAAACGCCAGGGTCTGTTCGGGAAGGCTCTCGCCGTGGCCCGGCACTTTCTCGAGATCCCGGTCGAAAAACCGTTCGAGCTCGTGTTTGACGGCATCCGGATCGGCCCCGCATTTCCGCACCACCTCCCGCCCGTACGCATCGTCCATCAGGGAATACAGCAGATGCTCGACGCAGAAATACTCATGGCGGCGCCGGCGCGCTTCCTGCATGGCCGACGCCAATGCCCGTTCGACCGCCCTGCTGATCATGGTTCCGTTCACTCCTCTTCCATGGTGCACATCAGGGGATATCCCCGTGAGCGGGCCAGCTCGTGCACCGTGGCAATCTTGGCCTCGGCGATCTGGGCGGGATACACGCCGCATATCCCGACCCCGCCTTTGTGAATCCGCAGCATGATGCGCATGGCGTCGGTGTGGCGCATCCGGAACACCGATTGCAGCACCTCGACCACAAATTCCATGGTCGTATAGTCGTCGTTGTGCATCAGCACCCGGTACCGGCGCGGGACCTTCGTCTCCTCGCGCGGTTTGACGCCCACGCCTTCTTCTGTTCCGGGGATGTATTCCGGCACTGTTCCGTCACTGCTCCTTGGCCCGGCGCGGCGGCCCGGTCCCGTCCTGGTAAACACGCCGGACGCGCCAGTCTTCCCCCTATTCTACCCTGTTTGCCCGCCTGCGCGCAGCTCCGGCAGGGTCACGCACATTCGCGGTAGGGATGGCCCTTGCGGGCCACCCCCCGCACAGATCCCGGCGAGCGGCATTACCGCACCGGGCTCCTGCCTTGGGTTATGACGTTTTCAGTCGCACGTGGGGATACGGGTGTGTGA
>JAAYAQ010000262.1 GCA_012719295.1 Candidatus Hydrogenedentota bacterium
CCGATCTCGGGCGCGGCACACAGCCGGGTCGTCGAGTATGACGCCCAGAACGCCGGGAACGGGCCGGACATCTATCTGGTGAAGGTGATTGAGAGCCGCCCCGTATCCAATGCGATCGCGGAGGTTCTGGGCGTGCGGCACCAGTCGCCGCAAATCATTCTCGTGAAAGACCGCGCGGCGGTGTGGTCGGCCTCCCATCACGGCGTGCGCGGCGATCGCATGCACGAAGCCTTCGAAAACGCGGTTTCGCAGCCACAATAAACGCCATTTATTCCCTCGGAATAGCGGGGCATTCGCGGGCGTTTAGGGGGGCGAAACGGCGAGGAGGGCTCGTGGCAACGCAATCCAACGTGGGTTTGGGCGTTGCGGTGGAAGACTTCGTTTCGTATGCGATTTCCATACCGCGCGCGCTGGATGCAATTGGGGCGGGCGCGCTGCTGGCGTGCCGGCAGCGCATTGTATTGAAACCGAATCTCGTCAACCACAGTCCGCATCCGATCACCACGCCGCCCGCGTGCATAGAAGCCATCATCGACTACATCCGCAGTCATGGCGGCGCCGGGATCGCGGTCGCGGAAGGCTCCGGTGACGGAAACACGGGCCGCGCGTTCCGGGAACTCGGCTACGAGGAGATGGCGGCGCGCAAGGGCGTCGAACTCATCGACCTGGACGCCCAACCGTTTGAGCGGTTCACGAATCCGCGCATGGGCCTCCTGAAAGAGTTCTACCTGCCGCGCGCGGTGCTCGACTGCTTTCTGATATCGGTGCCGGTCCTGAAAGCGCACAGCATGGCGAAGGTGACGCTGGCGATGAAGAACATGTTCGGCATCGCGCCGGCCCGCATCTATGGCGGCAGCGCCTACAAGAAAGCGCGCCTGCATGGCCGGAACAACGAGGAGCTCCAGCAGTACATCTTCGAGCTGAACCAGTACCGCAAACCGGATCTGTGCGTGATCGACGCGAGCATCGGGATGGCTACCGCACATCTGTGGGGGCCGCAATGCGAGCCTCCCGTGAACAAGATCCTGGCCGGCGCCGATCCGGTGGCCGTGGATGCCCGCGGTGCGGAACTGCTCGGGTTCGACTGGCGCGACATCGGCCACATTCGCCTGGCCAACGGCGTGCTGGGCCGGGCTGAACCCGTTCCCTGACGCCCGGCCGGGGCGCGGCCGGCTTGCCGTTACCGGGTGCCGCCGATGGTGAGTTCGCGGATGCGCAGGGTGGGCTGGGCGTGACTGACCGGCGCCGCCTGGCCGTCTTTCCCGCAGGTTCCGATGCCAAACCCCAGATCATTTCCGACCGCCTCGATCTGCATGAGGGTGTCGGGACCGTTCCCGATGAGGGTGGCCCCGCGCACGGGGATCGCCGCTTCGCCGTTACGGATGAGATACCCTTCGCTGACCTCAAACACGTAGTCGCCGTTGAGAGGCGTCACCTGCCCGCCGCCCATCTTCCGGACAAACAGCCCGCGGTCCGTCTCCGCGAGGATGGATGCCGGGTCGCGTTTGCCGGGCGCGATCAGGGTGTTGGTCATCCGGGGAACGGGTTTGTGCTGGTACGACTCCCGCCGCCCGTTGCCTGTCGGCGCCATGCCCGTCTTCGCGGCCGTCCTGCGATCATTCAGGAACCGGACGAGCACGCCCTTGTCGATGAGGACCGTGCGGCCGGCAGGCGTGCCTTCGTCGTCCACACAGGCGGAGCCGCGTTTGCCGGGGAGCGTCCCGTCATCCACGACCGTGATCTCGGGCACGGCAATCTGTTCGTTAAGCCGCCCGCAGTACGTTGACATGCCTTTTTCGATGTGATCGGCTTCGAGGCCGTGCCCGACCGCCTCATGAATCATGGTGCCGCCCGCTTCGCTGCTGAGCACGACGGGCATGCGCCCGGTCGGCGCGGGATCGGCTCCGAGCATGAGGCAGGCCCGCCTGGCCGCGCGCAGGGCCAGCGCTTCGGGGTCGACGTCATCAAACAGTTCGAACCCGAAGGTGCCGCCGGCGGTCTCGTACGCGGTCTGCACCACGTCGCCGTCGCGGGCCACGACCCGGACATAGAAAAGGACCTGGGGCCGGCGCTCCTCAACGAAACGCCCTTCGGAATTGACGATGACCGTGTGGCGCAATGAATCGCCGTAGGACACCGCCACCTGCACGATGCGCGGGTCGTGGGCGCGCACCGCGGCGTTGGCGTTGCGGATCAATTCGAGTTTTCGCGACGAGGGCACGTCCGACGGCGGGACTTTGGGAACCGCGCCCAATCGTTCCGGCGCAAACGCGAAATTACAGGCCGGCGCATCGCCGCGTGCGCCCCCGGCGATCTCGGCCGCGAGGGCGATGAGGCTTGGTTCGGTGAGCTCGTTGGTGTGCCCGTAGAGGGTCTGGTCGCCGCTGAGATGGCGGATGCCTGCTCCCACATCGGTGCCCGTGACGACGCGCTCGACCTTGTTGTTTTCGAGGATGATGGACGTCCGGACCGTTTCTTCCAGAAAGATCTCAGCGAGTTGGCCGCCGTTTCGCAGGGCCGTGGCGAGGATCGCCTCCGCATGTTTCTCGAGATCAATCACACTGTTGCCTTTCTTATGCCGACGCTTCTCTCTGTGCGCGCACGGCCAGCAGTATCGTGAATAGGGGAGGCGCACCGCAACCCCGGGGACGGATCATGAATCCTGCGGCTCCGGTCTGGCCGCGGACGATGGACGCGAGCGCGTTGCGGCACAAAACGACACCACGCCAGCAAGAAACAGGGTGAGCGCCAGGGCATCGAGCCACAGGGGATGGAACAGACCGGCTTCCGGCGGCGTCGTCAGGCCCGGGAGCTGGTCCGGGAACAGGCCGAACGCGCCCAGCGGCACGAAATTGATCACGGCGTGCAGCCAGACGCACGGCCACAGGGAGCCTGTTCTGAGTTGAATCCCCGCGAGGAGCAATCCCAACAAAAAGGCCGGCAGGAGCTGGGGCGGGTTGAGATGAATCAGGGCGAAGAGCAGGGCGCTCACGATACACGACCCGCCGGTCCCGTGCTGCCGGCGCAACCCGCGCAGGATGATGCCGCGAAAGAGGGGCTCCTCGGTGAGCGGCGCCATGATCACCACAATGAAAAAGCCCAGCACCGGACTCGAAAACAGCGAATCGAATACCTCGGGAAACAGGGTAGGCAACGGGATAAGCCGCCGGGTGAGGTTGTCGAGTTCCGACATCAGCAGCGCGGCGCCGATGCCCATGAACACCAGCGCGGGCAGGACGGTCCAGGGAAAGGCTCGCAGCGCGAATGCCTCGCGGACAGTCTGGCCGCTTCTGAACCATCCCCACACGAACAGGGGGAGCACCGCCCACAGGTTGGCCACCATGAACGCGGCGGGATTGGACAACGCGAGGTTCTGCTCAGGGGAGACGCCGAAGACGAGTCCGCCGATTGCAATGAGGATGCCGATGAACGCGCCGATCAGGATCTGAAGCACCAGGAACACCACGCTCATCAGGACGGCCTCGGGATAGGTCATGTACGGCCATCCCGGGGGCTTGGGGAGCAGCGCGGCCGCTGGGGATGGCGATTCCCTCAGCGTCTCGTCATCCGGTATCTGGTGCGGATCGGTGTGTTCCATGAGCGATGTAGTAAACCGTTTCTGCGCGGCCGGGCCATGGCGCGGCGCCCGCCTTCCGCCTGCGCGGGCCGGCCCTGTCCGCGCTGCCGTGGGCTTAGCGGCTGACCGGTCCGGAGATGTTGTTAAGCAGGGGAATGTCCCAGCCGAGCACGCGCGCCGCGATGGCCACAAACACCACCAGCACGACAATCGCAACCACCGCACCCAGGAATCCCCGCACCTTGGTCATACGGGCCATACGACGCCCCTCCTCGAGTTTGTGCGGTCCGCCCGCACG
>JAAYAQ010000263.1 GCA_012719295.1 Candidatus Hydrogenedentota bacterium
CACCCGTCGCAATACCCGATCGTGCAGTCGATGACGTCGATGCGGTCGACCTCGTGCCCCTGCGCCCTCAGTTCTTCTTCCGCCCAGGCCAGCACGGTGGCGGTGTTGCCTTCTTTGCGCGGACTCCCCATCAGTGTGACGAATTTCATGCGTATTGCCTTTCACCAGCGCCCGGACCCGGCAACCGTTGTCGTGTCCGGCCGCGTCATACGCCCTGTACCCTAGCAAATACCCGCGTGGGAAGAAAGCGCCTGCGTCAGTCGCCGGCTTCCGCGCTCTCGTTTCCGTACGCGTAGATGAGCCACAGGTTGCGGGCGTAGATAAGCAGGGTCGCGGCGATGCCCACGGCGTACACCCATTCGCGCTCGCGCGTGAAACTCGCGCACATGAGCGCCGAGGCCACCAGGCTCAGCCACCAGAACGAGGTGGGCACCACGCTTTTCTTGCGCCGTTCGGTGGCCACCCATTGCACGAGAAACCGCATGGCGAACAGGGCCTGCCCCAGCACGCCCACGCCGAGCCACACGGCCGTCTTCTGCAGTTCGCCGCTCGGACCGGCGCTGGTACGGTCATAGACGTGCCACCAGGTCCAGGCGGTCACGCCCACGGAGGCCAGGATGACCACGGCGACGAATGCATGCACTCCGATGTTGACCGCGGCGGACAGCTTGCCCTTCTCGCGCCAGATATGGATCAGGTTGCGGCTGTATACCGCGATGTTGAAACAGTGGCTGAGCGTTCCCAGGGCCGACATGGTGACGACGCCGTACACCAGCAGCATGAGGGAGCCCAGGCTGCTCATGTACCAGAACGAGATCGGCATGACGCTCTTGCGCCGGATCTCCGAGACGATCCACTGGACGTAGAAACGGCCATAGAAGATCACGCTCGCGGGGACGCCGAGGACATACCAGAGCAGCGAGGGTTCGACCGCGGCGGGATCAGCCATGCCCGTCTTCCCCTTCCACCTCGAACGTCACGTAGCGTTTGCACAGCCAGCGCACTCCGATAAGGTCGTAGATGCCCCGCCAGAGCCGGTTGTGGATGCCGTACTTGGACACGCCGTGCTGCCGGGGATGGTGGGTCACCGGGCACTCGGTTACGGTGAAGCCCGCATTGACGAGCACCGTATCGAGAAAGCGGTGGGCGCCGTTGAAGGCCACGATATGCGGCGCGCACGCGCGGCGGAATCCCTTGCTGCCGCAGCCGGCGTCGCGGGTCCCGGTCGGCACAAACAGGGCCCGGGTGCGGTTGGCGATCCGGCTGGACATCCGCCGCACCCACGAATCCTGGCGGTGGGCCCGGTATCCGCACACGCAATCGTATTCCTGGAGCAGTTCGAGCATTCTGGGAAAGTCGCAGGGATCGTTCTGGAGATCGCCGTCGAGGATGAAGATGTACGCGCCCCGGGCGCGGCGGATCCCCGCCACCAGCGCGGCCGACTGGCCCCGGTTCGCCACCAGGTGCACGGTCCGGATCCGCGCGTTCGCCTGGGCGAGGGTATCCAGCGCGGCGCGGGTGCCGTCCGTGCTGCCGTCGTTGACGAACAGGCACTCGTAATCGTAGTCCGCCAGCCCGGCGAAGACCCCGCCGATTTTCGCGGCAAGCAACGGCACGTTGGCTTCTTCGTTATAGAACGGGACGACCACCGATACCAGGGTTTTCATGAACGCATCCCCTCTGAACATAGAGGCCGTATTATACACAGACCCTTGCGCGAATGCCGCTTGCGGTAGACGAGCGGCCCTCAGATTGCCGCGCCGGTTATTCCTGGAGGTCGTCCTGATATTTGCGGTACAGGCCGCGGAACTGGTGGTAGGTCAGCGACAGGCTCTCGGCGGCTTTTTTCTGGTTGAACTGGCAGCGGCGGAGCGCGCGGCGCAAGAGGCGCACCTCGACGTCGCGGAGCACCTCGGCGTAGGGGCGGTCTTCGTCCGCGGCGGGCGAAGGGCCCGGCGGAGGCCAGGATGGCGCCGGGGCGGGCGGGCCGGCGGCGGGCGTCTTGCACGCTTCGGGCGGGGGCCCGGCGGGCGGCGCAAACGCGCCCGCGAAGGGATCGAACACGATGGATTCGATGTAGGCGGAACCCGCGCGATAGACGCTGCGCTCAACGACGTTTTTGAGTTCGCGCACATTGCCGGGCCAGGCATAGCTTTCGAGCGCCAGGAGCGCCTCGTCGCTGAATTCGGGCACTTCTTCCCAGCCCAGCTCGTGGGCCATCCGCGCGGCGAAATGGTTCGCGAGCAGCAGGGTGTCTTCCTGGCGCACGCGCAGCGGCGGCAAATGGAGCACTTCAAACGACAAGCGGTCGAGCAGGTCCTGGCGAAACCGGCCCGCGCTCGCCAGCGTGCGCAGGTCGGCGTTGGTCGCGCCGATGATCCGAACGTCCACGCGGACGGGGCGGGAACTGCCGACCCGTTCGAACACGCCGTATTCAACGGCGCGCAGGATCTTCTCCTGGGTTTCGAGCGGAATGAGGCCGATTTCGTCGAGAAACAGGGTGCCCTGGTTGGCCATTTCAAAGCGTCCGGCCCGGCGGCCGGTCGCGCCCGTGAACGCGCCGGCTTCGTGGCCGAACAACTCGGATTCGATGAGCGAGGGGGTCAGCGCGGCGCAGTTCAAGGCCACGAACGGCTGTTGCCACCGTTTTGACAGGAAATGGAGCCGGGTTGCGGCGAGTTCCTTGCCGGTGCCGCGTTCACCAAGGATGAGCACGGGCCGATCGACGCGGGCCGCGCGCGACAAATGCTCCTGAAAGGCGAGAAATGCCTCGGATTGCCCCAACGCCTCCTGCACCTCGGGGATGGCGGCCTCGATCTCCTCGCGCTGCCGGTCGCGATCCGGTTCCATCATGGTCTGGCGCCCCTCTGTTTTGCGGATTTTCACCAAACAATAGCGTTTTTCGCCAACTCCGTCAAGCGGAACGTGTTGGGCCCGGTGCGCATAAGCCACCCTAAGCTATAGGGTTATGTGTGAAGAGACCCGTTGGCAAGGCCCTTGCAATAGCAGGAACCACAATAGACATGCGGGGAAGAACAATGGTCGAGACTGTCAGTAACCGGATGAGTGCGGACGAGCGCCGCTTTTTGCGCGTGCCGTTCAGCACGAGAGTTGAATACTTCCATGGCGCGGGTGCGTCGGGCACGGGGTGCTGCCGTGAGGTGAGTCACCGCGGCCTGTCGATGCGCCTGGGCCGGTACCTTGCGCCCGGGCGGAAGGTGCTGGTGCGGGTATTCAGCGTGGCGAACCCGGTCGAGGCGGCCGAGTTGAAAGGCCGGGTCGCCTGGTGCCGTCCGACGGCGGCTCCCGACCAGTTTCTCGCGGGCATCGAGGTCTTTTTTGACGCCCCGGAGGCGTTCGAGGACCTGTCGCGGCTGGTTCTTGAGGCCGCGCTTGCGCATACGTGGAGCGCGGTCCCGCAGACCGGCGAGCAGCCGCGGCAGACGCCGGACCGCGCCCGATGGGGCATCCGGCGCACCGCGGTGGCGCTCGCGCATGCAGGGTTCGCAAAGACTCTGGCGCTCGCTACGGCGATGGAAGCCGTCCAGAGCGGCAGCATGTAAGGAACACACAAGGAGGCTTGTCATGGGCGTCTTCACACGCACACGCGACATCGTGAACTCGAACGTCAACGCCATGCTGGACCGGGCGGAGAATCCCGACAAGATGATCCGCCTCATGGCGCGCGAGATTGAAGAGACGCTGGGCCGCGTCACGGCGGCCCGGAACGGCACGCTGGCGGCCCGGCGCGATGCCGAGCTGGAACTGGGCCGCGTGCGCGAGCGCGCGCAAGCCTGGGGCGACCGGGCGCGGATGGCGGTCGGCAAAGACCGCGACGATCTGGCCCGCGAAGCCCTGGTCGAGAAGCGGCGGTATGCTTCGCGCGCCGGCGCGCTCGAGCAGGAGCTGGCGCAGACCGATGCCATGCTCGCCCACTATCAGCAGGACATCGACGCGCTCGAGGCCAAGCTGAAGCTGGTCATCGAGAAGAAGCGCCTGCTTGTGCAGCGCCATGTGCGCGCGGGGCAGCACCACCGCGCCCAGCACCAGTTGCGGCGGCTCGACACGTCGCGCGCCATGGAGCGTTTCAACGAATTCGAACACCGCATCGAGCGCATGGAGGCCGAGGCCGACTTGGTGAATTACGGGCGGCGTCCCTCCCTGGAAGAGGAATTCGCCCGGCTCGGGGCCGACGCCGAGATCGAGGAGGAACTGGAAGCCCTCAAGGCATCCGCCGGCTGAGCGCGGCCCCGGCGCCGCACAACCCGCGTTGAGAGAGGAAACGACGATGGCGTATGAATGCAGCACCTGGCGGCCCGGCCTGTACCGGTCGCGCCACGGCTTTCTGTTTGGCGTGTGCCGCGGCCTTGCCGAATACTTCGACCTGTCGCTGTTCTGGCTGCGGGCGATCGTGCTCGGCACGTTCGTCCTGACCGGGTTTTTCCCGGTGGTGTTTGTCTACCTTCTTGCCGCCCTGCTGATGAAGCGGGAACCGGCGTATTCGTACTGAGTCCGCGCATTCCTCCATCTACCCGAACAAGGTAGAGCCCATCGCCCGCCGGTGGCGCGCACCCCCAGCGCACTGCCGGCGGGCTACCCCATTCGCGGTAGGGATGGCCCTTGCGGGCCACCCCCCGCACAGATCCCGGCGAGCGGCATTACCGCACCGGGCTCCTGCCTTGGGTTATGACGTTTTCAGTCGCACGTGGGGATACGGGTGTGTGA
>JAAYAQ010000264.1 GCA_012719295.1 Candidatus Hydrogenedentota bacterium
GCGCAAGCAGGGGTCCAGAGTCCTGCTGGATTCCTGCTTACGCGGAGGAAGCTGGTCACTGATCAGGCTCAGGACTGACTTGCCAAGCGCGGCGCCCAAACCATCTACATCACACCGGGAAGCCCCTGGGAAAACCCGTACATTGAGAGTTTCCATGACAAGTTTCGTGACGAATGCCTGAACATGCACGTCTTTCTCGACGGCCGACACGCTCAGGATGTGGTAGAAGCCTGGCGCAACGAATACAATCAAAAACGCCTCGGCAGCAGCTTGAATTACATGACCCCGGCGGAATTCGCCGAGCATTGCCGTGACTCCGGTCGGCCCGCGGTCTCTCTGCGTTCCGGCAACCCGGAAGCCGCGGGCACAGAACAGCGAATCGAGACAAATCCTCTCTCTCTGAGTGATGCACAAACCGGGGGTAGGGCCCTCTCCTTGACGGTTGTCACGTGCATGAGATTTTGGTTTAACTGCAGACGCGTACAGGAAGCTTCTCCGCCTCAAGGAGGGACACCTCCCTGTCGCGAACATGAGTCCAGGAACGGTGAAGTAGGGCGCGGGGAGCTCTAACGGGAGGCGACAGCGTGGAGAGTGATGATAGTCTGGTCTTCTTTGAGAGATGCATTTTCTGTTCTAGATCGTTTTAAATACAACTATAGCCAGACAAGGGTCATTTATGATATAAGAAGGCATGGGAACCTTGTCACAGGATTTGCGGGAGCGGATTGTTGCTGCCTATGACCGTGGGGAAGGTACGCGGGCGCAGATCGCCAGACGCTACGACGTATCCGAGGGCATGGTCAAAAAGTTGTTGCAGCAGCGACGACGCACGGGCGATATCGCCCCTCGGCATCGCTTTTCAGGGGCGAAGCCAAAAATCACTCCAAAGCATCAGCAGCATCTCAAGCGTCTAATTCAGAAGAACCCGGATATGACCCTTGAGGAACTACGGGACGCCCTGGGTGTGCCGTGCACGCCGCAGGCCGTTCATTACGCCCTTGAGAGAATGGGGCTGCCTTTAAAAAAAAGACGCTTCGGCCAGCCGAGCTGAATCGGCCTGACATCCGGCGTGCGCGCGCATCCTGGGCCCAAGCCACCGGCGGTGTGCTTCACCGCCGCCTCCTGTTCATTGACGAATCAGGTGCGAAAACAAACATGACCCGTCTGTATGGCCGCGGGCCCCGCGGCGCCCGCGTCTACGATCACGTGCCGAATGGCCGATGGGAAACCACCACGATGATCGCCGCCATTGGCCGCAATGGAGCGCAAGCGCCTTGGGTGCTCGACGGGCCTATGGACGGAGCGGCCTTCGCGGCGTGGGCTGAGCACGTCCTCGCGCCCACCCTCGAACCTCAAGACATCGTCGCGATGGACAACCTCTCCGTCCACAAAAATGCCGCTGCGCGCACCGCCATCAAAGCCGCCGGGGCCGAAATCTGGGACTTGCCACCTTACAGCCCCGACCTTAACCCCATCGAGCAGATGTGGAGCAAGATCAAAACCTACTTGCGCAAGGCCAAGGCGCGAACCCCCGAATCGCTCTGCAGCGCCATAGGGGACGCCATGGCAACCGTTTCTTTCCAGGATATCGTCAATTGGTTTGCCGCGTGCGGCTACAGTTTAATTTAAAATGTTTTAGAGCATGCCGCTGAAATGCTTGTAGGCGCTGCGGCAGCCAGACTGGCAGGTAAGGACGGGTGGCGCAGAAGCGAGGATGGCCAGTGGAAAGGGAGACTGGTCCTGGCACCAGGCGACTACACCATCA
>JAAYAQ010000265.1 GCA_012719295.1 Candidatus Hydrogenedentota bacterium
CGGACGGCGGAGTACATGGCGTTCCAGACGAGGATGGCCTGGTCGATGATATCGCGGGGGTGCCGGGCGTATTCGAAGATTTGGTCTTTATACGGGGCGAGGAGGCCGTCCATGAGGGCCTCCTGGCCGATGAAGTTTTCGAAATTGAAGTGCCAGTTGAGGCGTTTGATGCTGGAGGCGAACCCGGCGGGGTGGCGGATCATGACCACGACCTTCATGTCGAAGGTTCGGGCGAGCCATTCGGCGCTGAACAGGGCGATGGGGTCTTTGAGCAGGGGCCGTTTCCCGGTGAGACGGGCGTGATGGCTGAAGAGCCAGTCCTTGCAGAGTCGGCCGCAGTGGCGCGGGGTGCGGATGCGCGCGAGGTTGGGCAGGAGCGGATAGCGCAGCTCGACGGCGCGGCGCAGGGCGGGCTCGTATTCCGAGGAGCTGTTTTCGGGGATGTGATAGAACATGTATGGGAGATCGCGGGGCATCCAGCGGGGCCCTTCGAGGCCGGCGTCTTTCGCCACGTCGAACGGCTCAAACACATAGAAGGCCTCGTTGCCCGCGCAGAGCATTTTCCCGGCCCAGGTTGTTCCTGATCGATGCGCCCCCGTTACCAGAATCGGATGATGTGCGGTCATACATTCCTCGTACTTTTATTGGCCGAATGCACTGGATGGCATGCGTCCGCCATACCGTCAGGCGCCGCGGCGGATACTTTGCCGTCGCGATGTCCCCGTCCGTCTCGTTTGAGCGGCGGAACCGCTCATGAGCTTTCCGGTTCCGGAGTGCCGGCGTGCTTCGTAACTTCCTGTTTCTGCAGAGCCGTCAGGATGCCTGCCCCGCCGGCCAGAAGGCCCAGCAGCATATTGGCCTTTGAGTTCCACGACATATAAACCAGGCAGGGCAGGAAACACAACATGCCCAGGGCAAACATGCGGAACTGGAGGTGTTTCAGGCGCCGGTAGACGATGTACAGCAACAGGAACACCACGCCGAACGCGCCGAGATAGATGGTCATTCCCAGGTAGCCGACCTGGAGCATGAGCTGCGTGAAGAGCGAATGCGAATTGCGATACTGCCGCTGCTCCTGTTCCTCGACGGGATAATCGCCGCGATCCAATCCGAACGGAAACGGATGGTAGCGGTCGGTGAAGGTGCTTCCCGGGCCGTCTCCGAGCAGGAGGTTGTTGTGGTCGACAAGCTGGGCGTGAATGTTGCGAAACTCGTATACGCGCACCATGGTGGAATGCGAAGCTTCCATCTCGTGGCGTTCCCAGACCTTGAGGGTGTTGGCCATGGAGGCGATGGTGTCGAACATGGCCTCCCCCAGCATGGTGACCAGAACGATGATTGCCACCCCGCACAACCCTGAGAAACCGAGTACATAGAGCTTGGCGCGGGCCCGGTCGACCAGAACCAGAATCAGAAGGCCCAGCGCGGAAAACACCCACAGCATGCGGCCCGCGTTCACCAGTAACAGTCCGCCGGCCAGGATGGCTAGACCGGCCGCGATGAGCCGGTCGAGCAGGCGGAACGCGTTTCCGTGAATCACGAAGATGGTGCCGATTAGAAACACGAAGACAAAGAGGTTCCAGCCGGCCCCGAAACCCACGCGCAGGGTCGTTCCGAATAGCGACCCTTCGCCTGCGAATGCGAGAAACGTCCAGCCGATGACCTTGACAGCCATCGCGAGCAACGCGACTCGCCAGAAATGAAATGCGAGCGAGGGTTCGTTAAAGAACATACGCACAAGGAAATAGAGCCCGAACAGCATCAACGGGAGATTGAGGTGGTTGGCCGCGAGCCGGGGCTCGTTGAGAAGACTGCGAAAACCGTGGAGCGAGGCGACGAAATACACCAGGCCTATCGCGACAATAGCCCAGTCCATGGGCAAGAGCCGTGGGCTTTTCGGGTGCTGCGCGAAGCGCAGGATGCTCAGCGCCGCGGCGATGGCCATCAGGCCCAGGGCAACGAGGTTAGAGAGGGCAACGCCGCCCGCGGAGACCGTGAGGAAGTTCGTCACGCCGGAATCGCCGGTGAATTCCCAGAGGTAACGGGATATTTCGTCGGCGAACACCACGGACACGACAAAGAGGTAGACTCCCCAGCGCAGATTCACCACCGCGACGGCCAACACCAGACCGCACTGCGCATAGGCAAGCGCGGCCGCCGGACCGGGCATGGAATAACAGACGGCGTCGTACACCAGGTACACGCCCAGAAGGAGCGCGATGCCCGACACGGGGAAGAAACGGCGGGCGGTCTCACGCTCCGGCCTGCTGTCCTCCGGGAACGGGATAGCACATACGCAACTGTTTTCGGCCGCACTCACTCGAAAGCGGTCCTCATGTTTGCGCGCAGCCTGAACCCGGGCGACGCGTTACGCGGGGTCAGGTTCACGGTTTCGAATCACCCATGAAGAAAGCGTGATAATAGCAGATGCCGAGACCAGGGTGGCGATGAGCATCACCACGGCGGCGCCGGCGCCTCCCCAGCGGGGGATGAAGACGTAGTTCAGGACCACGGTTATTGCGAACTGGAGCAGTTGCACCCAGGTCAGGTAAATGGGCCGTTTTACGGCGTAGAACACCAGGCCGAGGGGGGGCATGAGGACGCTGAATCCGAACGCCAGAATGAGCAGGCGGATGATGTCGAGCGATTCGGCGTACTTCTCCCCGAACACCAGGGATATGAACAGCGGCGCGAGCAGGACGCCGGCAATCGTCAGGGGCAGGATGATGACGTAGAGGCGCAGCACGCGGCGCCGGTAGCGGAGCAGCTCATCGCGCTCCTTCATGGTCGACACGCGCGGCAGGAGCACGGTGATCATGGCGCGCGTGACCAGGGGCAGCGCAAACCCGACCTGATACGCCAGTTCGTAATTGGCGACGGCCTCGGGCGAGGCCAGCATCTTCAGCATGAAACTGCTTGCCCGCATGTGGCCGATGGTGATGGCGTTCATGGCGGCGAGGGGCAGCATGAACGCCACGATGTCTGTCGTCTGCACGGATGCCGGCGGCAGCGATGCGGTGCGGCGAAGGCTCGTGAAGGCGAAGGGCAACACGAGCAGCAGTCCGATGAAGGGGGCGGAGAAATACAGCAGTATCAGCGCGTGGAGACTGTCCTTGCCGAGCAGGGCGAACAGGGCGAGGCCGGAAGCGCGTATGATGTTTACCGTCAGAAAAGAGACCGAGTAGCGGCCGTATTCCTCCCGGGCCTGGAAAATCGAGAGCGACATCGTGTGGAACGCCAGAGCGATCGCCGACAAGACCGAGAGGCGGTAGACCCAGTGAAGCTCCGGGGGGAACTGCTGGTTGGCGAGGATCGGCCCCTGAAACGCCCACAGGCCCAGAAGCAGGACCGCCGCCAGAAGCGCTTTCAGTCCCAGACAGCGTCCGACAACCGAGGTCGCGCGCCTGTCGGGAAATGCGGCGACAAAGCGGACCAGGGTCGCGTTAAGGCCGCCGTCGGCCAGGATGAACACCACGTCCAGAATGGAAATGAATATCGCAACGTTCCCCCAGTCCGCGGGAGAGAGGATTTTTGCCATCAGGATGGTGCAGAGAAAACGCAGGATCCCTGAAACGAAGTTGACCGCCGTCAGGAGCGACAGGTTACGCACGGTGCGCGTTCGCAACAGCGCGAACAAATCGAAGACTCTCTTTTCAAATACCTCTAGAATGGCCGTTTCTCACTCAGCGTTGCGATTCTGGACCGACCGGTCAAACCCTGGACGGTCTGCGCGGCGCCTGCGGCGCGCGTCATGGCCCGACGGCCGGCGCCCCCCTCCCGCCCCATGAAAGACGGGTCACGACCCTCCCTGGTCAGGAAGTCACCCCCGTGCCAGCCATAGTATTCCCGGAACGGCGACAAATCAAGAATCGGCGGAGACTTACGC
>JAAYAQ010000266.1 GCA_012719295.1 Candidatus Hydrogenedentota bacterium
GGGGGGATCAGGATCACGTCGTTGGCCTCTACGGGATGGGGCTCGCCGTTCAGAAAGATCCGGCCCGAGCCCGAAAGCACAATGTAATACTCCGTAAGTCGTTCATGATAATGGACTTTTGCGGTACCCGAGACCGATACGCGATGTATGCTCAGCAGGGCGTTGTCGGCCCCGGTCAGGATGCGCCTGGCTTCGCCACAAGGACACGGCACGGGTGCAACGGCGTCGAGTTTTCGGATGATGTACGGTCTTTCCACCGCAGGCCCCCTAATCATGATAGCGGAAGTTGAACTCGGCATCCTTCAGCAGCGGCGCCTTCGCGTCTTTTTCCGAGAGCAGCGCAGGCGGCATGGGCAACTGGATGCCGATTGCTGGATCGTCGTACCGGACGGACCGTTCGGCTCCCGGGGTGTGGACCTGCGTGCACTTGTAGTGGAACAAGGTCTGGTCTTCAAGGGTCAGGAATCCGTGGGCAAACCCGGGAGGCGCCCACAGAGCCAGGTGGTTCTCTTCCGTGAGGGTGACCCCCAGCCATTGGCCAAAAGTGGGCGAGCCCGCGCGCAAGTCAACGACCACGTCAAACACCGCGCCCCGAATCGCGCGGACCAGTTTGCCCATGGCGAACGGCTCGAGTTGATAGTGCAGTCCCCGGAATATGCCCTTTGCCGACAGGCTGAGATTGTCTTGGACAAACGGCGCATCGAGCCCGGCCTCCGCGAAGGCCGGCTGTGAATAGATCTCGGAGAAAAACCCCCGGGCATCCCGCGCGATTCCTGCCTTCACCAGGAGCACTCCGGGAAGCCTGGTTTCTTCGACCGTGACCCGCATTGGCATTCCGGCAATCCCCCACGTGGTCTGCGCATGTCGCGCGTTTGATTCGTTCCGTGCGCCCGCAAGACCGGGCGGCCGCCCCATAGTATCAGAGCCGGACAGCCACGCGCATGCACGCTGAACATCAGCCTCGTTGCGGGTGAAGGGAAGCCGGGTAAACACTTCAAAAAACGGGTTCATTCCATGGCGTCCCGGGGCGAATATTCTCGCGGAGTCCGTTGTTTGCGTACTGATGAGCAGGAAAGCGGCACCCCCTCACGGGGATACAGGAGTACGAACGATGCCAAATACGAGACGTGATTTTCTGAGGACCGCGGGCGGCATAGTGGTGGCGGGCGCGGCAGTCAACGGGGGCCTTGCGGCATCGGCCCGGGCGGCCGCTCCGGAGAGCGGAGCGGGCAAACGTACCGAGCACCAGCTCCCTCCCCTGCCCTATGCCTACGATGCGCTGGAACCTGTGATCAGCGCCGAGATCATGACGTTGCACCATGGCAAGCATCACGCCGGGTATGTGAAAGGGTTGAATGCCGCGGAAGCGGCGCTTGCCGAAGCCCGCGCCGCGGGCGATTACGCGATGGTACAGCATTGGTCACGCCAGGCCGCCTTCAACGGCGGAGGACACTACCTTCACTCGATGTTCTGGAAGGTCATGGCGCCCCCGGACAATGGGGGCGGCGGCGAACCCGCCGGCGCGCTCGCGGACAAGATCGCCGAGGATTTCGGCAGCTTCGCCAATTTCAAGGCCCACTTCGCCGCGGCCGCCAAAGGCGTCGAAGGCAGCGGATGGGGGTTGCTCCATTACCGTCCCGAGGACGGACGTCTGCTGATTCTGCAGGCCGAGAACCAGCAGAAGCTCTCGCCCTGGGGCAGCACGCCCATCCTGGGCATTGACGTCTGGGAACACGCCTACTACCTGGACTACAAGAACGATCGCGGCGCATACGTGGATGCGTGGTGGTCTGTCGTCAACTGGGCGCAGGTGGCCGCCAGTTTCGAGGCGCTGCGCAAATAA
>JAAYAQ010000267.1 GCA_012719295.1 Candidatus Hydrogenedentota bacterium
CGTGCTGAACCGTTGGCGGCGCGGATGGCTCGAATATGTCACTTCGATGGCCTACAAACAGGCGCCGTTCTGGTTGTTTCCCCCCGTGGTGATTGTGGGCCTCGTAACCGACCAGTTCTCATGGGACAGGTACGGCGTGTTTCTGTCTGGCCAGGCCGCGGTCGCGTTTGTCGCTTCCTTGTGCGCCCTGCGCAGCATCGGACGCGAACGCGAAGACCGGAAACGCCGTCTCGAAAAGCCCATCGACGACGCGGCCATTCTCGCGTCCCGAAGGCGGCGGTTTCCCTATTACCTGCTCGATCCCCTGCGACGCAACGAGGCTATCGGCGATCACGCCAATCCCATGCGCGTCAAGGAACTCCGCTGGGGACTCCTGGGCATGCAGACGCGCATGATCCGGGCCATGTACGCCACCATGGCGGCGTTTATGCTTCTGGGGGTGGTCGGCTACGGCCCGGACGGCGTGTACATGTGGTTTTCGCTTGCCATAGGGTTCTTTGCCCTGGCCGGGCCGCCGTTCTTGCTGCCGGCCTTCTCCCGCGATCTTCACCGCGAAACGCTGGATGCCCTCCGCGGCACGCTGCTCTGGCCGGACCAGATCATCCTGGGCAAGTTTGCCGCGGGACTGGCCACCCTGCTGCCGCCGGCGGTGGGGATTCTGGCCGCAAGCGCGATACTGCTCGGCGCCAACCTCTTCTTCGGGGAGCGGGCGTGGAATTTTCTGTCGGGGTATGTCACGCTGGCGGTCTGCATCGCGGTGGTCGTCGCGGTGTGTCTCCTGGTGGCCCAGTTTGCGCGAAGGACCGCGCCGGCGTTCGTGATGGCCTACCTGGTCATCTTCGCTCTGTTTGCAGGCGTCTGGTTCGGGGGACTCTACGGGGTCAAATGGACGCTGCTGGCTGTCTCCCGGCCCGAACTCGATCGGCAGAGCCGCAGCCATCCCATGTCTTTCGCCTATTATGAGAGACTGGAGTGGCATGCGCAGGCCTGGCCGTTCCTGTCTCCTCTGGGCGCCTACGCGGGCATTACGGGCCATCCGCGCTATGTCGAACTGCCGCCGGAGCGGCCCGTTCATGCGTTTCCGTACATCGCGGACCGGCGGATTCAATTCCGTTCCTCTCCAAGTTATGGTTATGAATGGCAATTGCCCCATCCTTTCCTGATGTGGTCTTTCAGCATGACGGGGTATATCGTTCTGGCCTGTGTGCTCGTCAGACTGTCCATCTGGCGGTATGCGCGGGTGGGCGTGCGCGATCCGTAATCGCGCGCAGAAACAGGAACACGACGTGGTTTTTCCGTTCACAAGCATCGTGCGCTACGAACTGGTCCGCAGGCTGCGGACCCTGCGTCCGTTTTTGATGTTGCTGGCCGCGGTCGGCATCGCGAGCGCGTTTATCATCTCCGGCTGGCCGCGCGATGCGCAGTATTTTTTCAACATGGGGAGGATGTCGTCCCTGGTGATTCTCGTGAGCTGTCTGGTCACCTGGTGTGCGGCTGCGATCCTGGTGTTGCCGGTGTACGGCGGCGTATCGGTAATCCTCGAACGCCAGCAGGAGACCTTCGACCAGGTGTTTCTGACGCTGATCACCCCGAGCGGCATCGTCCTGGGCAAGCTGCTCAATACGCTCGGCATGTTCCTGCTCATTGTGCTCTCCATGCTCCCCCTGGTGGCCACGTCGTATTTCCTGATCGGGCTCGATGTCTCCTCGTTTCTCGTGTCGGTCCTGATCTTGTTGTCCGTGGCTTATTCGATCGCGTCGATCAGCATTCTCTGTTCGGTGCTTTCCCAGAGTGTTCTGCGCGCCATGATCCGGGCCTTTTTCTGCGCTGCCGCGGCGATTGGGGGGGCCTTTTTCGTTGCCCTCTACCTGGTTGTCATTTCCGTTGAAATCCTGGAGATCGTTCCCAGGACCTATGTTCCCCAGAATCCCGAACGGTTTATCTTCATTTTTGCGCCGTTCGCGGCGGCCGTCGGCCATGCGGTCGAACCGGAAATGATCCCTCCGTCCACGTGGGCCTGGAGCATCGTCGTCCAGCTGGGCATCGGCACCGTGTGTCTGGTGGCCGCGGTGTATGCCGTGCGGCGGCTCGCCCTGCTCCCCCTGCACAAAGCGCCTCAATCGTTCTGGCGGCGCCTGCTGGGCAAACGCGCGCCGCGAGGGAAACCCGCCGGGCCTATCGCCGACCACGTCAATCCCATTTACGCGCGCGAAACCCTCTGGGAAGGGTTCGCACGGGTGGGCCAGCGGCGCCGAACCCTGATACTGGCGCTGCTCGCCGGCGGAGGTCTTCTCACGCTGATTCTCATTGGCCGGGATGAGTTCGGCACCCAGTTTCTCACCATCGTCTGGTCGGGGATGCTGCTCGCGAGCGTGGGCCTCTCGGCGCCGATGGCAACGGCCAACAGCGTCACGCGCGAATGCGAGTTGAGCAACCTTGATATGCTCCGCCTGACGCTTCTACGGCCGCATCATGTGGTGCTGGGAAAAGCCCTGGCGGGCCTGCGAGGCCTGTCGCCCCTGTTCATCGCCGCACTCGTGCTCCTGCCGCTGGTGGTCTACGGCGAGTATCCCGATCTGGTCCGCAACCATAGCATCGAGATTTGCCTGGTCTCCCTCGGTTCGGCATGCGTGTTTGCGCTGGTGGGAACCAGCCTCGGCATGCTCGCGTCGGTGCTCACCCGGCGCACGGTCGTGTCGGTGCCGCTGGCGTACATTCTGGCCGCCTGCGCCCATTTCCTGTTCTACCTGTCCGTGCGTTTCGTTCTGGATCTCATCTCGTTCTTCTGGTCGCTCTTTGCAGGGCACGGACAGTGGCGGACGGTTTTCGGAAAGATCGACCGATACATCATGTTGTTTTCTCCATTGCTGGGCTTCGTCAACAACGCTGATCGTGCCGGAATGCGGGGCAGTCTTATCACGGGATACTGGCTGACCAACATCGCCATCTGCACCGCATACAGCCTCTGTGCCCTCTGGATTGCCGTCCGGGTGTTCCGGCTCCGATGGGAGAGAACGCAGTCATGATGCTTCCCAGCATGGCCATCATCCGGCGCGATCTGCTTCGGGCGGCCCGGCAGAAGCGGACCTTCGTCTGGGTGGTGGCGCTGGTGGGGATCACCTCGCTGTTCGTGGTCGCGTTCTGGCCCGATCAGGCTTTTTATTACTACCGGGGAAGCCGGGTGTCGCAAGACATTGTCTTTCCGTCGATCATGACGTGGATGTTCGCGGTGATGCTCCTGGTCACGCCGTACGCCGCCACGACCATCGTCCTCGAACGTCAGCGCGAGACCTTCGATCTGGTGCGCACCACCCGCATCCGTCCGCTGGGCTTCGTGTTCGCCCAGCTGTTCAGCGTCCTGGCCCTTCAACTGGTGCTGATTCTGACCACCCTTCCCGTCGTCGCCTCGGTGTATTTTCTGGTAGGTCTCGAGTTGCGCAACCTCATCGTTGCGGTGGGGATGGTTGTGGTTGTGATGGTTTCCTGCGCCGTAGCCGGGCTCTACGCCTCCTCGAAATCGCAGTCGGTTTTGACGGCCCTGGTCCGGGCCTACCTCTA
>JAAYAQ010000268.1 GCA_012719295.1 Candidatus Hydrogenedentota bacterium
GCCCCGAGCCATGCGATCAGGGCGAGACAGGCCGCGTTCATTCGATGCCCAACTCCGCGGCGAGGTCGAGCACGGTAAACCGGTTCCGGATAAACCGCGCCCGCTTGACGGCCTTGTGAAACTCTTCGGCCGGGGCGTTCAGTTCCTCGGGCGACACGGGGCCGCCGGCGGCGCGTATCGCGCCGGCCACCGGCGCCGGGGGCAGGTAATCCTGGCGTACGCCGCTTCGCAAGGTGTCGGCCCCGGCCGCAAACCGGGCGATCTCGCCGCGCAGGGCTTCGGGCGGAAGGGCTTTCAACTGCCATTGCGCGAGGACTTCGGGGGCCACGGCAGGACCCCAGTCCTCCTCGATCCAGGCGCGGACGTCGCTGTCCCGGGGCTGGGCCGCGGCCAGCGCGTCCGCATCGAGCGATGCGGGGTCCAGCGAGAGGATCCGTTCCCACAATCCCAGGCAATGCAGGGTGCCCACGCCCACCTGCGCGCCGTGCAGGTCGTGGGACGTTCCGTAGAGGGCGCTCTTCATGTCGAGGTAATGTGAGAGCAGGTGTTCGCCGCCCGACGCGGGCGACGAGGACCCCGCCGCGAGCATCGACAAGCCGGACAGGAGCAGGGCTTCGAGTACGACGGCCAACGCCTCCGGCTCGGCCCGGCCGACGCCCGGCGCGGCGTCGAGCACCCGCTCGACCGTTCCATCGTAAAACGCCATGGCCTTGGGTGAATAATACTCGTCGCGCAGGTAATGGGCGGCGCGCCAGTCCGACGCCGAGGAACATTTGGAGAGAAAATCCGCCACGCCTGCCGCGGCCATGCGCCGGGGCGCGGTGGCCACGACCTCGGGGTCGGCGAACACCGCTGCGGCGGGGTCGCACGGGGTGGTGCGTTTGAGCCCCCGGACCTTGAGCGCGGTGATCCCCGACGTGTAGCCGTTCATGGACGCGGCGGTCGCGTAGAGGACCGAGGGTTTGGCGAGTTGGGTGCCGGCATGTTTGGCCAGGTCGCAGATGGTGCCGGAACCGAGGGCGACAATGGCATCCACGTCCTGCGCGGCGACGGCGACGTCGTTGCCGAGGTCTTCGGTGGCATCCAGGGGGTCGGCGCCGTAGGTTTTGTGGACGATCTTCCGGCTGGCGGCGCTGAGCGCCCGCAGGAGCCGCTCGCCTCCCGCGGCCAGGGTGTTTTCATCGGCGACGACCAGGCACGCGGCGCCCAGGCGGTCCGAGACGAACGCGGCGAGGCGTTCGGCGGCATCCACGCCGACATAACATGCCTGGATCGGCTGACCGTCGATCTGTTGGATGGCGCCTGCAAGGGTGGTCTTCATGTGCGTGTTCGGTGCCTTCTAGGGTTGTGGAGACTTCGGATCCTCGTGGCGCCGAAGCTTGCGCCAGAGCGTGTTTCGTCCGATACCCAGGGTCTTTGCGGCCCGGGTCTGGTTGCCCCGGAACCGGTGGAGTACGGCGCGGATGTAACGTGCCTCGAGTGCGGCCAGTGGAAGCGGGTCGCCCTGCGGATGGGGCGGCCACCCTGCGAGAGCGCGCTCCACCATCAGCTCGAGCTCGCCCGGCAGCAACGGCACGTACACGTATCCAAACGCGCCCGCGCGCATGGCCGCCACCGCCGCGGGAATCTGGGTCGCGTCCGCCAGAACCAGGGTGGGCGCACGTTTCAGGTGCTGCATGGCGCGGAGGGCACTGTCGGTGATGATCGTGGCGGGCGAATCCCCCCCGACGACGTGCCCGGCGTGTTCCATGCGTTCCCGGACGGCCGAACCGAGTTCGCCGTCCTCGATGTCCAGCTCGACGCACACCATAGCGATTCGAGGCTACACCTTTCGCGGCCGCAAACGCAACCGCCCGGGGGACCAAGGCAATCGCACGAAAACCGGACGAAAACAACCAGTTCGCCGGAAGAACAGGTGCTCTCTACCTACTCCAAGTCAGCGCATTCGCCAAAAGAAAATGCAGATGTCCGCAGGAAACGGCGTTTTTCAACGTCTTTCCGCGCACGCAGGAATCCAGTACGCCTGCGGGCGGATACCGCGTGCGGTGTTGTGCAGCCGGACGGGATCTGGACCCCTGCTTTCGCAGGGGTGACGGGGGACTGGGGTCACGCAGGAATCCAGTACGCCTGCGGGCGGGAGCCCGGTTGTTAGAATTGGAGAGCCTATGCTGCTCCGCGAATCCGGCCTTCTCGTCCTACCCTGGTGTCCTGGTGTGAAGTGCGCTGAGGTCGATAAGCGCCTCACACAAAGCCACCAAGGCACCAAGGAGGACCATTCGGGACAGGCCCCGGTGTGTGGCGTCACGCGGGCCGCGCGAGCCCACACCACGGAATAACAGGGACAAATGACCGGCGAGGGCGCGGGTCCCACAACCGAGTAGAACGGGGCTCTCAAATTCTGGGCTCTCTGTGCCCTCGGTGGCCAATCTCTTCCCATGGAGAATCGCCGGGCGCCGGCCCGGCCTGCTTTCTGTAGCGCGCATCCTTGAAGGCCGGGGAAACGACCTGTCAGGATAGGGCGCGAGTCTGGGGATATGGTGAACGTCTGTATCAGGGAGAACACGCATGAAAATGACGCGAGGAATCGCGGCGGCGCTGGCCGTGTGTCTGACGCTGTCGCCGCTGGCGGCGGGGGCGGTAACGGCGGAGGTCCATGACAAGGCCGTTGCGGAACTCCGCGACGCGCTGCGCACCGAGACGGCGTGGGTGCGGGTGCATGCGGCGGAAGCGCTTCTGCGGAACGGACTGCCGGAGGGGGTGGAGGAAGTGTTTTTGCCGGAGGCGGAGACCAGCCCGCCGAAACACCGCATCGGCGTGTGGCGGGTGCTGGCTCAGGCGCAACAGGACCCGGCGAAGCGGGAGCGGTACATCGGGCGCATTCGCGCCGCGTTTCTGGATCTGGACGGGCCGGACCGGCTGCATGCCGCGGAAACGCTGGGCAAACTCGGTGATGCGCGGCGCTCGACCGCGCTTCTCCTGGCCGCGACAGCGAGCGATGCCCCGCTGGGCGCCTACGCGCGGCTGATCCTCGCCAATACCGGCGCGGTGGAGGATACCGAGTACCTGGCCGCGCTGCTGGGTTCGTATGATGAAGGCGTGCGCAACACGGCGGGCTACGCCCTTCGTTTTGCCCCGAGGATGGATGAGCGGACGCTTGCCCGGCTGCGGGAAGCGGCCCTGGCGGAGCCCGGAGACTCTCCGGCGCGGCTCAACCTGCTTATCGCATGGCTGGCGCATGCAGGGGATGCCGACTGGAACGCGATCAAAGCGTTGCTGAAACCGTACGCGGAGAGCAGCGACACATCCACGCGCTACCAGTTCGGAGAGGCCATGGCCTTGCGCGGGGACGCCGAAGATGTCCCTATCCTGCTGCGATTGCTGGCCGATGCCGACACCGACGTGCGGATCAGCGCGGCCAATGCGCTGCTCGCCATCGAGCGGAAATAGGCGGGCCGGAGGCGCAAAGAAACACCGTCCGGAGGAGGGCGTCCCCCGGACGGTGTGTTGTTTGGATGGGCGCTCGGATCCGCTATGGCGCGGGCTGAATCTCGAGTTCGTGGCGGAGCGTGACGCTTTGGCCCGGAGGAATCTCTTCTTCGACGCGCCACAGCTCGATTTCGAGATCCTGCATCTCTTCGGGGTAGGCGTAGACCCATGTCAGGTCCACAACCTGCGGATCGAATCGCTGAGTCACCCGCAATCCCTTCGACCCCGAGAATGCCCATTCACCGTTGGGCAGGGTCTGCGTGTCGGCGTGGAACATCTGGCCCTCGCGCAATAAATTGACGACGGGCCGCATGTCGGTGTCGAGGGTTTCGCCGCCCAGATTCTGAAAGGCCATTCGTGTGGATGCCAGATCGCCAAGATTGAGTTCGAGGTGGCTTCTCACGCGGGTCACGGCGGGCTTGTCGCCGGGGTTGGTGGCGGTGATGGTAAAGACCACGACCGGCCGATCGGGGTCGAGCGCGATGCGGCGCTCGATGGTGAGCCCGCGCGCCTGCATGGTGAGCGTGATGGCGTCCTTGTTCTCCGAAACGCCGGCCACCTCGGCCTGGACCATCGGCCCGCCCTCGTGCACGGCAAAATTGCCGCCGACGCGTGTGTCCTCGCCGCCGCCGAAGGGGAACACGAGGCTTTGCACGACGTTGTAGGCCGTGACGCACTCGCCGGTGGCGTTGTGGATGATGCGGAGCGCCCGCCCGCCCATGAACGGCGCCACGTCCACCGTCAGGTGTTGGTTCGTGATCGAGGGGAGAGGGATGGGCGTGTTGAGGACCATCGAGTAGAGGGCGAGTTCGTCGGGACTGCCGCCCCATTCGCGGATGTTGATGAAGCCGTGCGCGGCCATGCGCGCTCCAAACGCCTTCATCTCGTCGGGTTTGGCGAGGTCGCCCAGGAAGCGCATCTTGCCGTCGGCGATCTCGTAGCCGTTGCGGGGGAACCAGCGTGCGTAGACCAGCGGCATGCGGCACACGCGCACCCGTTCGAGAAGTTGCTCGTTGTCCGCCACGGCCTGTTCGGCCTGGTTGAAGAGGTCTTCGCCGGCGGCGACGATCTCGTCGGTGAGATAACCCTGGCCGGGGTTGGTGTAGAGATGCATGTGGACAGCATCGGTGTCGACCTTGTGCTGGAGCATCTTGACGTAGCGGTAAATGTGGGGCGCGGCGTCTCCGTAATATCCCTGGAGAAAGTCGTAGATGACTGAATCGGGGTCGAGGGCGTGGTTCTGCATCAACTCGGTGGCGTAATAGGGCCGGAGCAGGCTGAATTCGCCGCCGCCCCCCCCGTGCCCCATGGCCTGCGAGTAGATACCTTCGACGCCGATGTCGAAATAGAACCGGTAGTCGGCGGCCATGGCCCCGAAATTGGGGTAGGGGTTGTAGTAGTGGGCGAAATCGACGATGTAGTACCAGATGTACAGGTGGTCGCAGATCTCGGCCCATTTCTGCGCGCGGCGCTTGAAGTTCGCATTCTTTTCGCACGTGGCAATGGGGTGGCTCTGGCAGCTCGGGAACATATGGCAGAGCCAGACGGCCACGTTGGGGTGCATCGTGAGGTCTTTGGGCGGTTCCTCGGTATAGGTGTACGCGAGGGTGCCGATCTGGATGTTCGGGAATTCTTGGGAGGTGCGCTCGGCCAGCTGGTTCACGAACCAGAACTGCGTGCCGCCGGTTGTGCCCAGGCGCTCGTTCATGGCCGTGCAATTCGCGCATTCGCAGTAGGAGTACCAGTCTTCCTGCGAGAAGTTCTGCTGCTCGTATTGCGGGTTGTCGCGCATGCGCTGCAGCATCTTTTCGGTCACGATCTCGAGCACGTCGGGATTGGTCAGGCACAACTGCGTTTCATCGCGCACGCGTTTGCCGCCGATCTCCGAGAAGTACTCGGGATGTTCGTCGAAATACTCGCCGGGGCTGATGAAACGGAAATACGTGTGGCAGCGGCCGTCGTGCGCGTACTGGATGCCGAGTTCGTTATCGGGGCCGCCCGTGCCGTTGTTTTCTCCCCGGCGCGCGCGGAACGCCGCGTCCCCTCCGGGCCACGCATAGCTGGTGAGGCGCCATTTGAATGACGGGCGGTGCACCCTGGCTTCGGCGCGTTCCCGGGCGCAGACGGTTTCCAGGCGGGGCGTGCGGGTTTCGTCGGGAGCATACCACCGCACCCCCAGATCGGCTTCCAGGAAATCCCGCGCGCCATACAGCGTGCCTGCCGCCGCCGAACCGGCGATGACCACGTGTGAGCCCACCGTGACCAGGACGTACCCCTGTTCCCCCAGTTCTTCCGGGGACGGGTTCACGCCGAGGCCCTGCGCCGTCGGACCGCAGCCCAGCACAATCATCGGGACGTCTTCCGGCGGCGGGCCTTCCACGATGGGCAGTTCGATGTCGGTGCAGGCCTTAAAATGGCCTTGGATTTCGGCGGCGGCGAGTCTTTCGGACGGACTGGCTGCCGGCTCGAGGACGATCCGGTACGGACTGGACCCGCCCTGTGCCAGCACCAGGCCCTCCGTGGCCGGCCCGGGAACGTCCGGCAGCGGGGCATCCGGAATCACGCTTGCCGACGGGGCCGGCGCCGGTTCGGGGGCCGGGGCAGGCGGCGCCGGGGCCGGCGCGGTTTCCGGAGCGGATGCCGGGGCCGGCGGAGCCTCTGCGGTTGGTGTACACGAGGCCATCAGCAGTGCCGCAAGCAGCACGACCCAGGATGCGGATACGATCATCTTCATGGCAGGCGCCCTCCGGTTCGTTCAGTACGAAATGGGGCTCCATCATTGCAGTCA
>JAAYAQ010000042.1 GCA_012719295.1 Candidatus Hydrogenedentota bacterium
AGCGTGCCGCCCTCGACCCGGGCATCCGCGATGTTCAACCCGCGCGCTTCATACTCGGGATGGCCGCGAAGGGTGAGCCCGCCCGCCGCGCCGGACGGGTAGCCGCATTCGTCATAGAGCCACAGCGACATCCCGAGCGTCTTCGCCGCATCCACCCCGCGGATGAAGGCATTCCATTTCGTTTCATTGGCCATGTAGTCATCGAAGGCGACGTTTGTGACCATGCCGCCGAACCCCTGAGAAAGCAGGGAAAGGAACAGGCGGTCTTGCTCGTCAGGCCCATCGGGCAGGCTGTGTACGATCTTGAGGATGCGCGCGTCGGCGGGGGGATCCTGAAACCGCTGTTCAAGAGGACGCTCGGACTGGGGAAGCCGTATTATGTTGTCCACCTCATCTTCAGGGAGAAGGTACAGGAGCGGACCCATGATGCCGCCGGGCCCGCCCGCATCGTTCACCCGTATTGCCAGGACATTCTCTTCGCCGGGTCGCGCACACGATGCCGGAATGGTGTAACGCCGAGGTTTGAGCACCGCGCGCTCGACACCCGGCCCCGTCTCCCCCACCCGCGTGCCGTTGAAATAGGCGCGGTCTTCGTCGTCAACGCTTCCGAGACCCAGTTCGAGCGCTTTGTCGCGCCAGCCGGGCGGGATCACCAGCCGGAGGCGGTACCAGGCGACGCCGTCATACGCGCTGAGAGAAGGCGCGCCCATCGCATCGGCCCGGGCTTCCCAGGGCCCCGGGACCTCGATGAGCTGCCAGGCCGAATCGTCGTAATCGGGACGGGCGAACCCCGCGCCCTCACCGGAGTCCTCCGGGTCGATCCGGAACCGCCACGGCCCTTCGATGTTGCCCCACCGGCTTTCAATCGCACCAGGCGCGGCGTATGCAGGCATGAGGGCGGCCAGGGCAGACGCGGCAAGAAGAGATCGCAGGATGACTGGCAGTTTCATTCTCTACCGGCTCCATGGTCAGTTGACGGGGTTTGTTACAACGGCGCAATTGTCTCATCAGTGGAACATGATCCCGTGTCGCACTTCAACCCGGAGCGAGTCGCGGCAATCCCGGGCGTCAGGGCAACTTGCCGGTCCACGCGGCGGAAAACAGCGTTGAACCGCATGCGCGCGGCTGTCATAGTCTTTGAAACGAGGCTTCTTCTCACGAAACGCGCAGCGCAGAGACTGGCTCAGGAAATGCACGTGGCCGAGTCGGACATGGTGGAACGCGAGGAACCCGCAGAGGGCTCATCCAGGAGGTTTCGTCAAGCGCCGGGGGGGCGCTGGTTTCGGGCAGGTGCGGTCGTTGTGCTACTCGCCGCCGCGACGCTGCTCCGCCTGGACGGCGTGGCGCTGAACTACCCGTACCTGACGTACATAGACGAGGGATACGTGGTGCGTCATGCGATGAACATGTTTCGTGACGGCACGCTTGATCCCCACTGGTACCTCTACTATCCCGGCCTGATGAACCTGATTAACGCGCCCCTCTGGGCCGGTCACCGATCGATGCAGACCCTCGACGCGTTTCGCGAGACGGTGACGGTGTATCCGGACACTGAGTACTTCACGCAGAAATACGACGGCGACCCGGCGTCGGTCGAACCCTACTATTCGGTGGTCGAGCCGCCCGTTTTTCTACTTGCAGGCCGCATCATCGTCGCGTTGTTTTCGGCGGCGTCGGTGTGGGTGGTGTACCGCGCCTTCCGTGTGGGGCATACCTGGGGCTGGGCGCTCACGGGGACCTTTTTTTTTGCATTTCTTCCGGCGCTGGTGGTGCATTCGCACAGCGTGAACAACGACATGCCCATGGTGTTTTTTTTCGCGGCGACGCTCTGGGCGTTTCTCCGTTGGCGCGCCAGGGGCGTGTTGCGGTATCTCGTGCTGGCAGGACTGTCCTCCGGCGCCGCGGCGGCGTTCAAGCCAACGGGTATTCTGGCGCTCGGATTCCCGCTACTGGGGGTAGCCGCCGCGGCGCTGCCGTGGAAGAAGAAAGTGGTTGGTGGAATCGCGCTGTGCGCGGCGACGGTCCCGGGATTTCTAGCGCTCTCCCCCAATTTTCTGGCAAATCCGGCCGGTTTTATTGAAGGAACGCTGGAATGCCTGCGCATTTACAGACACGTGATGCCGACCGAAAAAGCTGCCAGCCTCGCGGTTCAAGGTGATTATGCGGGATGGCCGTTCCTGCTGCTTGCGGGAACAGGGTATGTGCTGGGAACAGCGGTATGCCCGAGGCTCTTCGGTCCCTTGACGGTCTGGACCGTGTATATGGTGTGGTTTTATCTGCGGTTCAAGTACCAGCCCATCCGGAACCTGTATCCTCTCGCGCCGATCCTCGCGTTTGCCGCCGTGACCGCCCTGTCCGAGGGCGCGCGGCTGCTGCGGGAGCGTGTTTCCTGGGGCCGGTACGGCGTCTGGGGGGTGCGCGCCGTAGCGTGTGGGACGGCCGCACTGCTTCTCTGGAACGCGTATGCGGCCCACGCGGCGTGGATGGCTGTCGAGGATTCGCGGGTACTGGTGATGCACTGGCTCGGGGCGCACGCGAGCGAAGGCAATGTCGCGGTCGTCTCACGGGACATGGGCTTTGCACCGGCGGCGCTCCGCGAAACGTCACTGGGTAGCGGCATCGCGTTTCGAACACCGGAGTCGTTTCTCGACACGAAAGACGTGTTGGATGGCGCCGACTATGCCGTGATTCCGGTCAATCCGCTCAGTGAGTCCAACATCCAGGCGACGTACCCGGAAGCCGAGTTGAACGCCCTGGACGCACGCCTTCA
>JAAYAQ010000269.1 GCA_012719295.1 Candidatus Hydrogenedentota bacterium
AGCCGGAACACCGGCCGTGCGGCTTCGACACAGTCCCGCACACCCGAGACCTCGAAATTGTCATCGTTGACGGGCGCGTTGATAAACACCGTGCGCGGCGCAAGCGCGGCCAGGATGTCCGGGAAGTCAAACGGCATCTTCGCGGGGTCTTTGCCGTATTCCGTCGCGAGCGCCGGCATGTAGCCGTCGTGGGTCCAGCCCGTAAGGTCGCCGGCCATGTATTTTGCGAACAGCGTGAACCCGCAACTCGTGACCATCACCCGGATCCGTTCATCAAACAGGCCCACGAACAGCGTGTTGTGGCCGCCGAGGGAATGGCCGATGCAGCCGATGCGATTCGGATCCACTTCGGGCAGGCTCTGGAGCAGGTCGACGCAGCGCATGTGGTTCCAGATGCCTTTCATGGTCATGCTGGTGTACCCGCGGGCGTAGGCGCGCTGACGGGCGTCCTTGTAGTCGCCGAATCCGGGGTAGTCGGGCGCGAGGGTCACGAATCCCTGTCCCGCCAGTTCTTCCGCGTATTGGCGGTTTTCCTTGCCGCCCAGGCCCACGACGACATCCTTGCCGATGTCGGCGGTGGGGTGCAGGCACAGGACCGCGGGCATCTGGCCCGCCACGCCTTTCGGGATCAGTAGATACGCGGGCAGCCGGTCCCACGGCTCCACCGCAAACGTGATCTTCTTCCGGACGTACTTCGGGAAGTCTTCCTCGCTTTCGACCTGCAGGTCGAGCGGCCCCGGGTGTTCGCGGGACGGCAACGGTCCCGCGACCTGCTGGAATCCGGCGCGGACGTGCGCGCGCCGGATCGCCCAATCCGCGGCGGACGCGATGGGGCGCCGCTCGCCGGAAGGCTCGAGATACCACGTCAGGTCGAGTTTGTCGGCGTAGAACGGAACCGCGTCCGGGCCCGCCGCGGACAACCCCGCCGCGATGATCAGGGTCAGTGAACACATGGCGCAGTCTCCTTGCCGCGGTTCAGTGCAACTGCGTGAGCATTTCGAGAATCACGAGCCGGGCGCGATCCGCGACGCCGCGGTCGAGCGGTTCCTTCCAGCTGAGCGATTCCGCGCGGCTGGCGTCGAGCACCCGGCCGGGCAGTTCGGCGAGCAGGGCGCGGGCCGCATCGAGGGTCGCGGCCGGGGCGTTGGCCGTTTCGGCGCGGGCAAGCGCATCGCGCAGCATGACCAGGTATTCAAAATCCTGGATGCTCTCGCGGATCGATTCCATGTGCTTGCCCGTGGTCACGGCGGCCGGCTCCACGAAGAACGGGCAGTAATCGGTGCCGGGCGCGATGTATTCGTTCCACGACGAGCCGCCGCCCGTGTCGCCCAGGGCCCAGAAATACGTGGCCTCGGCCTCGTACTTCCAGCATTCCCACGCCTGCATGCGGTGGTAGGCATAGGGATCGAGCAAGCGGACCGGCCCGCTGCACGAATAGAACTCGAGCGTGATGCCCTCGTTCCGCCGGTCAACGAAGTATTGCCGGTACGATTCCGGGCCGTCGAGGAACATGGGCCGGTTGGGACAGAGCACATGGCACGCGGCGATCATCTCCTGATTGGCCTGGGTCATGTCGCCCCGGTAGATCGGGTCCTCCCAGATACGGATGCCGGTGTCCACGGCGCGGATGGCCTTCGCCCAAAACAGGATGGTTTCGTCCTGTTCGGCGCGGTGGGGTTCATCAATGATCAACAGCGCGAGCTGTTCGGGCTGCTTGCCCTTGTCCGTCATGTACTTCGCCCAGAACGCGGCCCATTCGCCCACAGCCCGGTGGAACTCGGGCGTGCCTTGCGTGAAGGCGGCCATCTTCGAGCCGACCGCCGAAAACACCAGGTAGTTGGCGGCGTCGGGCCAGCGGGCCATCCATTCGTCGAAGGCCGCGGTGCTGGGGGCAGCGGTCATGGCCCCCGTGGCGTCGTATTCGCCGTAGGGCATCACCGCGCTGGTGGCCCACGGCGAATCCACATAATGTTCGCGGCAGTGGGCGATAAACTGCGCCATGTTGTCGAGGGTGACCCCCCGGCTGCCGGAGCCGTTGCTGTAATCCCAGCCGCCGAAATGCAGCGTTGGCCGCGCGGGAAACTCGAACGGGTACACGCGCATCTCGACCGGAAACCGCTGTTCGCCATGTTGTGCCGACGCCACCACGATCTCGCCGGTATGCGTGCCCGCGTCGACGGCCTGGGGATGGAACGTGAGCCAGACCTGCCGCGTCATCCCCGCCGGAACTTCGATTACATAGCCGCCGTCCTGTTTGGGCGCTTCGGGCAACGCCGCCGCAACGGGGATCCCCGTTTTCGTGCCGGTCCACTGGACTTCATGCACGGTAAGGTAGGCGGGATTCGCGCCGCCGGGGAGTCCCGCGATGTTGACCCGCACCGTATCAGGCTCCCGGGTAGCGTTGGAAATGCTGAAACACCCGGCGCGGTATTCGTTGCGCATAAGGTGCACCGCGACCTTCGGCGAAGCGTCTTTCACGGGGTCGTCGAGGAGATTGGCCTGATCCCACAAGGGCGACTGCCAGACGGTGAGCGGAGCGAAACCCTGCCCCTGCCACAACGCGCCCTGGAGCGCCAGGACATCGCGGTGCAGCTCGTTGAGCGGCAGGATGGCCTTGAACGTCTCGAGCGCGACATCGGGAAGTGCCGCGCACGCCTCCCGGGCGTCCGCCAGCCCGGCGGCGATGGCCTCTTTCGCGGCCGCGTCGACGGCGGCGTTCGCGAGCTTCTCCTCGATGCCCGTGATGTCCAGGAGGAGACGGCGGCGGATCGCTTGCTGCAGCGACGCGCGAACCATGGCGTCCTTGATATCCCTGATGGGCTTGCCCGCATGCGCGCGATGGGCCCACTCATCGTCGCCGCGAAACACTTCGATCTCGTCGACGAACCCAAACGGTTGCGCGCCGAAGACGAAGGCCATGTAGCGGCCGTGGGTTTTGATCTGGTCAGTCCAGTACCGGTGCACCGCGTATTTATCCGGCTTGGGAAGACCGTGCCCGGCGCTCATCGAAATCAGCTCGCCAACCTCGTAGAAGACCTCGTCCTCGCCGGCCACCAGCATGTAGATGGCCACAGGCCAGGCGACGCCGGCCGCGCCCGCGGCGGTGTGGAACGACGCCCCGCGGATCGGCAGATCCTCCCCCAGATCAATGGTCACGACGATGATGGGTTTGTGGCTCCAGCCGACCGTGGCCGGCTGGGTCCAGAAATAGCCTTCCGCGTGCACACCGTCGGTGAGCTGGGTCGCATCGCCCGGATCGGTGCAGTGCTGGTAATCGGGCCGGGGATCCATCGTGTAGGATTTGCCCAGCGCGATGTTTTCGGAAGGGCGCTCCGCCGGCGCCTGCGCAATACACGCCAGCGAAATCAACAGGCACAACGCGAAAACTGCACACGTTCTCATGGTCGTTCTCCTTGGACTTCTGCTCACGGACGCACCACCACCGTATACCGCGGACCGAACACGGCGCGGCCCTGGGCTTCAAACCGCAACTCGATGGGGGTTGGCTGCCGCACACCATCGGGCATTAGCGTAACCTCTTCCAACACGATCTGTCCAAA
>JAAYAQ010000270.1 GCA_012719295.1 Candidatus Hydrogenedentota bacterium
ATAGAGCGCCGGCACAGCGCACCATGCTCCGTCCGGCGCACGCGGGTTGAGTGAGCATGCGATTCCCGGGGCCCCGGAACGGAGAGCAATGCACCCGGGCAGGACCACGATTTCCAGCCAGCCCGCCTCGCTCGGGACAGCACGGCTTGGAATTCCCCCTCTGCCCCCTCTGCCCCCTCTGTCCACGCACCGCGAGCCTCCGGCCCGAACCCCGTGCCAGGGCGAGAAAACCCTTGCGCTCCATGCGCATTGTGTCTATAGTGACCTCAGCAAATCCTCGCGCTGGCGATGCGGCCCGATACGGGGTCCGCGGGATACTTCGCAAGGTGGAAAGGAGGTGGTCCATCGATGGGAAGTCCGGGAACACCCGGCGCCGGTAGGCGCGCCTGCTACGCCGTAACTCGTCTCCAAGAGATGGATCCAGACGCGATGAAAGTTGAGGATCTTACGTGGAGGTGCCGGCGATAGCGGGCAACGAGTCTACTGGCTGATTTCCTGCGGGGCTCAGGACCTCTGGTTCTGAGCCCCGCGTTTATTGCACACTGGGATTGGCTGGACAACCGGGGGACTTGCAGGTCGGGACGCACGCATGGGGCGGGATGAAAACCACGACATAGATCTGGACGGCGCTCCGGATACGCCGTTTCCCGAGGCCCGGGTGAGCGTTTCCCGGGACCGCATGACGGTGCTGCTCGACGCCGAGCCCATCCCCCACGACCTCGACGCCTTCATCCCGTGGGTACTGGCGCAGCTGGCCCAACAGCAGATCCGGCCGGACCTCCGGGATGACCGCATCGGCGAGCGGATACGCGCCGCCGCCAGCGAGGACGCCTGGCGCGGCCTGGTGCTCGCCGAAGGCAAACGCCCCGGCGAGCCTGTCGACGGGTACATCGAATGGGCCGGCGACTTTTTCAAATCCGGGTTCGTGCTCGATGAAGAGACGGGCGCCCTCAATTACCGCAAGCCCGCCGCCGAACGAAACGTTCAGACGGACCAGCTTCTGGCCACGGTGCACCCCCCCCAGCCGGGCGAGGAAGGCGCCGACGTCTACGGGAACCCCGTTTCTGGAAAGAAAGGCCGCGCCGCGTATCTGCGCGCCGGCCGGAACGTCCGCCAGGAAGAGAATGCCTATTTCGCCGCCCGCGACGGGCGCATTCAATTCGATTTGAAGACCGTGTCGGTCGACGAGGTGCTCGTGATCCGCGGCAATGTCGGCCTGAAATCGGGCGATATCGATCATCTTGGAACCGTGCTGGTCGAGGGAGACATCGGACCGAACAGTGTCGTGCGCGCCACGGGCGACGTCGAAGTCAGCGGAATTGTCGAACGGGCCGATGTGGAAGCCGGGGGAAATCTCGTGATTCGCGGCGGAATCATGGGATCCGGTAAGGACAAGATCCTCGTCGAAGGACGCATTCAGGCCAGATACATCATTGACTCCAGGGTGGAGGCCGGGCTCGACATCGTCGTTGAACGGGAGATCGTGCAGTCCTTCGTCCGATCGATGGGCTCGATCTGCGTGCCGCGGGGCCGCATTGTCGGCGGTGAAACCGTCGCACGGGCCGGGTTTCTGGTGGGCCAGGTCGGCAGCGAGGCCCTTGTGCCTACCGTGCTGATCGCGGGCCGCGATTTCCGGCTCGACGACAAGTTGCGGGTCCTGCACCGCGAAATCAATGCGCTGTTCATCCAGCAGAGCCAGCTCGAGCTGAAACTCAAGTATCTCTCCACCCCCAGGCGCCTGCCCATGATCCGCCCGGGCAGCCCGGGGAACGAAGACATGGCCCAGCTCAAGCAGCAACTGGACGATGCAGTCCGGCGCATCCAGGTCTTGACGGCGGAGGCGGAGGATCTGAAGCTCCAGTCGCAATGCAACACCCGCGCACGGCTCGAAATCCTCAAGGTCGTCTATCCGGAGAGTTACCTCAGGCTCGCAGAGGAAGAACTGCATGTCCGGGAGCAGTTCCCGGGCCCGGTGCACGCCCACCTGGCCGGCGGTAAAGTCCATTTGCGCAAAGGCAACGAGGACTGACCCCGGCGCGAACGCAGCCCGCGTTACGCCGTGGCGCGCAAAATCGAAAAACCCAGCCTCGGCATGGGAGCGCCGCTGTTGTGAAAGCTGATGCCCTCGTAGCGGAAATCGCGTACCGCCACGTGCGTGTGCCCGTAATACACGTCGGTCACCCCGGAGTCCCGTCCGTGACCCACATGGTCCAGGTAATGGACGAGCCGTTCGGCCACGACCTGCCGGGGGAACACAAGCCGCGGAATGGTGCGGTGCGCGCCCAGCCACATGGCCAGATCGTACGCCCGGTTCACCACCTTGCCCCGCTGGCGGTCATAGTGCCACACGCGCCGCGCGGCCTCGAATTCCGCCTGCGTCATCTTCCGGTCGGCCACATCGCCATGGAGAAACACCGCCCCGTTCAGGCGGAACAGATCATGATGGCAGGTCAACCGCTCCGTTTGGGCCGCATACGCGTCCAGCGCGTCGATGAACACCTTCACGCTGTCGTGGTTGCCGAAAATGTAATGAAATTCACAGTGCGGATGCCGCGCGATGATGCGGTCAAGCCACGAGATGGCTTCATGCACCGTCTCGCCGACGGATTCAAACACGCTCCACCGGAAATCAAAGATGTCGCCGTTGAGCACGCAGACCTCGGCCTCGGCGATCGCCCGGTCCAGCGACGCCGTGTAACGGTGCGCTTCAGACCGTTTGCAGAACAAGTGAAGATCGGATACCGCGCAAATCTGTTTCATGGATCCTCGTGTCGTTGAGTATCTGGATCGGCAGGGGTCAACGGCGGCGAACAGGTCAGCGCCGCAGATGCTCCAGCACCCGCAACGCACTCTCCAGGCCCCACCGGATGACCGGCGTGGAACCCAGGGTCAGGAGCGCCGTCAACTGACTGCTCCGTCGGCGGCCCGTCGTCGACCAGGTCGAGAAATGTTCGCAGTTGTTGAACAACAGGTGGTAGCCGCCTGTTCCCAGCGCGCTTTCGGCACGGCTCATTGCCAGCTCGGGATCGTGCGAGCCCCGGCCGGCGACCCGCACCGTACGGCCCTTGCAGAATTCGGCCAGCGATGTCCGCCGCACATACGCATCGGACTTCTCTCGCTCCATCCCGGCGTAATGAATGACCGTGCCGTCACCACAGTCAATGCCGTGGTGCCAGTATCCGCGCCTGCGAACTTTCAGATGGTCGCCTCGAGCCATTCCCCGTCCCTCGACATATCTCTCTAGTTTATACCCGGAATGACTTCTGGAATCAAGTTTTTCTGAAATATCCGCCCCGCATAAACCCGTTCGAGCGACGAAACCGGCTTCCTACGCGCCCGGAGACAGACAAACCTTTCCCTAAATGCGAGAGAAGCGCAAAACACGCCGAATTCCATACCCAGGGCCCCCGCGTATCAAAAACATGTTGTCAGCCCTGACACAACATCGACGTGCGCCTGCGCAAACTGCGGATTTCGCCACCTGGTTTCAGCAGAACAGAATGGCGCAAGTGGCTTATTTAAAGCGGGTTATATCGATTTGACCACCTTGGCACGCACCTTGCGTACCTTGCCTTTTATCGAAGCAACAGGTGGGTATCCGGCTGCGTCTTCTGATCGTGCGGACAACGCGGAAAAACTGCGGTAGTCCGTGGCGGGCGATGGAATCCTCGTGATGGGGTGAAAGGGTGCATGGGGCAGCCTTTCCAGGACGCAGATGGAAATCCAAAGAAAGGCGAGGTGCGAGGGATGAATAAAGTACTACTGAGTCTGGTTCTGGCCGTCCTGGTAAGTTTCAGCGCGGCCGCCATCGATGTGGCCGACGTGAACGTCCAGCCCGCCTATCCGGGAGAATGGGAACTGCTGGACATTTACGAAGCGATCTTCGGCGTCAGCACCGGGTTTGCCACCAGTGACGCCCTGTACGAGGCCGTGGGCGTGGATCCGGACGATTATAACGGACCGGACGTGCTCCACTTCTTCGGCGATCAGGACGTTGCTCTGGAAGCGCGCTACGCCACGTATACCCACGACCTCTATTTCTACGACCCGGTATTGCCCGACGCCGTGGCGAACGAGAACTTCCTGTTCACGGTGACGGGGGGCTACGTCAACCCCGGCGCGGGCGGCTCGCCCTCCGCGGTGCTGACGGCATCGGTCCAGCCCTACGGCTTCTCCCTGCACGTGGGGCAAACGGGCGCCACCCTGTATTCGGAATACGGCCGGAACGAAGAAGAGCGCGTGCAGATGCTCATGCTCGCCGCGCCGGACAGCTACCTGCCCGGCACGTACCTGCTGGCGTGGGAAGACCGGCTCAACAGCGATCCCCAGGCCGACTGGGACTACCAGGATCTCGTGATCATGGTACGGCCCATCGTTCCCGAACCCGCCTCCATCGTGCTGATGGGGTTGGGGATTGCCGCGCTGTCGCTGCGTGGGCTGCGTAAACTGGTGTAATCGATTCGCTGGGCTGCGGTCGATGGTGTAAAAAACCCCGAAGGCGCCCCTTGCGATCCAGGGCTGGAACGCAAGGGGCGCCGCATTTCTGGCCCGCCCATCCCGGCGCCGCCCTGCCCCCTGTGGCCCGGCGTTCCCCCGGCCGTTACTCCCGTCCCCGCGTTGCGGGTAACGTTGCGCCAGCACGGTATGCTATGATCGATCCCCGGAGCTACGGAGGTACCGGTATGACGCAATCGTTGGAGCGCGAAGCGCTCGAGTTGGCAACCATCCTCGACACCATGGCCGATGGTGTTTTTGTCATCGACACCGAGTTTATCGTCCAGCGCTGGAACCGGGCCATGGAACGCATCACCGGCTACACGCCGCCCGAGGCCATCGGACGCAATTGCGCGTTTTTGAACGCCAACACCATGGACGAACACTTCCGGAGCCTGCCGCCGCTGACCTGCGACCTCTTCAAAGTGGACTGGGTGGACAAAGTCGAGACGGTCATCAAACACTGCAACGGCGAGGAAATCCACG
>JAAYAQ010000271.1 GCA_012719295.1 Candidatus Hydrogenedentota bacterium
GAGCCGAAACCGGAGCCGAAACCGGAGCCGAAACCGGAGCCGAAGCCCGAGCCGAAGCCCGAGCCAAAACCCGAGCCAAAACCCGAGCCAAAACCTGAGCCCAAGCCTGAGCCCAAGCCCGAGCGGACCCTGGAGCCGCCGGACGAGCCTCTCGAACCGCCGGCAGAACCAATTGCCGCGCCCGTGAAACCGCAGGAAACGGGCGTGACCATGGAGAATCCGCTCCCCTCCGAGTTGTCCTACTGGGCGCGGATGGTCCAGCGGAAAGTAACGAAATACTGGGCGGTGCCGGGCGGGATTCGCATCGACCCGAACAACAATCAGGCGAAGATTGCCTTCTGGATCGACCGGCAGGGCAATCTGATCGGCAAACCGGAGGTGGTGCAGCATGCCAACGATCCCGCGCTGGCGGAGTCCGGATTGCGGGCGGTGCAGTTGGCCACGCCCTTCCCCCAGTTGCCGGATACCTACATGGAACCCGAAGTACAGGTCATTTACACGTTCACCCTGGTACGATAGGAGACGGATCGTGAAAACTTGGTGTCTCACTGCAATTGTTGCGATGTGCGCCCCCCTCGCCTTCGGGCAGGTCGAAATTGGCACCACCGGACAGGCCGAAGGCCGCATCCCAATCGCCGTGCCGGATTGCTGCACCGCCCCCGGCCAGGAGGCCATCGGCAAGGCCATGGCGCGCGTCCTGGCCTACGACCTTTATTTCTCGGGCGTCTTCGGGGTCGTCCCCCCCAACGCCTACCCCCGCACGTTCACCGGGTTCACCCGCGACCCGCAAACCATTGATTTCGAGGCCTGGCGAAGCACCCCCGCCGAGTTCCTGGTCCACGCCTACGTGACCTCCGACGCACAATCCCTCACGGCCGAGTGCCGCCTCTTTGACGTGCTGTCGGGCGAGATGGTCAGCGGAAAACGCCTCGCCACCCGCGGCCAGGAATGGCACCGCCTCGTCGCCCACCAGTTCGCTGACGAAATCGTGCGGCACCTCACCGGCGTCGCCGGCTGCGCGTCCTCGCGCATCTGTTTCAGCGGCGGCAGCACGGGCAAAAAAGAGATCTACATTGCCGACTACGACGGCGCCAACATGAAGCAGGTCACCCAGCACGGCTCCATCTCGATCCTTCCCAAATTCTCCCCAGACGGCCGCAAGATCGCCTACCTCTCCTACAAAGACCGCTACCCGTTCCTCTACGTGCTCGACCTGGACACCGGCGAATCCCGGCCCTTGTCCAAACAGGTCGGCCTGAACGTCGCCCCGGCCTGGTCGCCCGACAGCCGCCAGCTCGCGATCGTCCAGAGCAAAGACGGCAACAGCGAAATCTACCTCGTCAACGTCGACGGGTCGAACCCCCGGCGCATCACCAACGACAGCGCCCTCGATACCTCCCCCGCGTTTGATCCGTCCGGCACGCGCATCGCCTTCGTCAGCGAGCGTGGCGGCGCCGCGCAGATCTTCGTCATGGCCGCCGACGGCTCCGGCGTAAAACGCATCTCCTACCAGGGCGGCCGAGCCTACGACCCCGTCTGGTCGCCCGACGGCTCCAAAATCGCCTACGTGGTCGACAAATCCGGCGACGGATTCGAAATCTACGTCATGAACGCCGACGGCGCCGGTGCAAAACGCATGACCAACTCCGCCGGAAACAACGAATCGCCCACCTGGTCGCCCGACTCGCGCCACGTCATGTTCGCGTCCAGCCGCAGCGGACGCTGGGAACTCGGCGCCGTCAACGTCGAATCCGGCGAAGAACAGCGCATCGCCATCGACGCCGAACTCTCGCTCCAGGGACCCTCCTGGGGACCGCGCAGGCAATAACCACGCGCAAAAAACGGACCGGCTCTGAAAACGCCGCATCGAACGGCCGCACCGCGCCCCGGGCGCGTTGAAAACCCGGCCCGTTTGCGCCACACTGGAACCACCATGGGCGAAAAAACCATCGTACAGAACCGCCGCGCGCGGCACGATTACCACATCCTCGAACAGTTCGAGACCGGCATCGCCCTCCAGGGCACCGAGGTCAAATCGATCCGCGCCGGACAGATCACCCTCAAAGACAGCTACGCCGAGGTCGATGGCGGCGAACTCTTCCTCATCGGCGTCCACATCGCCCCCTACGAGCAGGGCAACATCTACAACCACGACCCCGAACGACGACGCAAACTCCTCATGCATAAACGCGAGATCGTGCGCATCGGCCACACCATCGCCGAAAAAGGCTTTACCCTCGTCCCTCTCCGCGTCTATTTCAAAGACGGCCGCGCCAAAGTCGAACTCGGACTCTGCCGCGGCAAACACACCATCGACAAGCGGCAAACCCTCCGAAAACGCGAACAAGACCGCGATGTCGACCGCGCCCTCAAGGATCTCAAGCGGAAGAAATAGAACTTCCAGCTATCGTGGCTGGAAAAGAATGCGAGTCAGAAGCACAACGTTCCGCCGATTTCGATTACGAGCCACTCGTCGCCGAATCGCTTCAACTCCA
>JAAYAQ010000272.1 GCA_012719295.1 Candidatus Hydrogenedentota bacterium
CAGCCCCTGGGAACCGAGCGCGATTACCGCATCTACCTCGCCCTGAACGAGTGCCAGGAACTGCTTGGCCTCGGCAGCGAGATCAATGTCATCTGGGCTTTCCAGTGCCTGCATCACGGCGGCCCGCTGCAGGAAATCGAACGCCTTCACGCGGAAATGCTCGCCAAGGCGCTGCCGGGTTTCAGGCATATCTCAATCATGCCCATCGCACGGGGACGCTACCTGGCCCGCGAAACCACCTCCAAGACCCTGTATTACGTGCTGGCCATCGTGCTTGCCGCCACCATTCTCATCATTGCCATCGCCGGCATGCAGGAAGTCACCGAACGCCGCCGCGAAGTGGGCATCCTGGTGGCCATGGGAGCCGGCATGCCCTATGTCGTGGGGCTCTATCTCGTCAAGATCCTCGCTCTGGCCGCCGCTGCCGCCGTCACTGGCTTCCTCATCGGTTCGGAACTGGCCGTGCGTATGACGGCCGCGTTCCTTGTCACCCAGACGCGGGCCGTGCGCATCGTGTGGGAGGACTTGCCCGCCGTAACGGCATTGAGCGTTATGGTCGCGCTCGTGGCCATGCTCCTGCCGATGCTCGAACTGATGCGAACAGACCCCAACAGAACCCTGGTGGAAGATTAGCCTTCATGTATGACGTGCAGCATCTCTCAAAAACCTACCGCAAATCCGGAGAAACGGTTCGCGCCCTCGATGACCTCGACTTCAAACTCGCCCCCTGCGAGTTCCTTGTGCTTCATGGGGCGAGCGGCAGCGGCAAGACCACGTTGCTTCTTATCCTCGGCGGCATGTTGACGCCCTCCAGCGGCGCCGTCCATTGCAATGGCGTCGACCTCTACTCCAGTTCCCGCACTGACCGCAGCCGCTTCCGCCGGTCTGCGGTCGGGTTCATCTTCCAGCAGTTTCATCTCATGCCGTATTTGACCGCCTGCGACAACATCCGCGTGGCGCTCGCCCTGCGAAGCGGGCATGCCCATGGAGACATCCACGCCCTGGCCGAACGGCTCGGCATAGCAGACCGGCTCTCCCACCGGCCCGGGGAACTCAGCGTCGGCGAACAACAACGCGTGGCCATGGCGCGCACACTCATCTGCGAACCCGACATCATCCTCGCCGATGAACCCACCGGAAACCTCGATGCCGCGAACCGGAACATCATCGCCGAATGCCTTGCCGAGGAGCACCGTCGCGGACGGACCATCGTGCTGGCCACCCACGAGGAGCGCCTCCTCGAACTCGGGACCCGAACCCTCGAGCTCGACCGGGGCCGCATCAAGAAATCGTCGGCTCGACCGTGATCCGGCGCCCCCGCCGGTCGACGCCGGTTTCACGGTTCTCTCTTCCGTCGAAATGATCCTCCCCCCCGGCAATCCGCCTGAAGTATACTGTCCAGGATGCGCTGGCCAATCCGCGGAGGTGACATCATGCCGTTGACGCGTTCCTTCCGAGCGTTCTCCCTGTGTGCGCTCACGTTCTTGTGCACAGTCTCTCCTTCCGCCGGGGCGCAGGATGGGCCCGTCTACTTGTCCGGCGGCGGAGGCGTTCGCGCCGTGTTCGAACGCTCGCCGGACGGCTGGCTCTGGACGGCCTGCGAGGATACGGTTGCCGGATCGCGGTGGGCCATCGCCGGGCCGCGATTCAGTCTACAGACTCCCGACGGTAATCGGATCGGCCTCGCCGGCGCGGACACCATCGATCTCGAACAGACCCGCTCGGGCGGTGTGGAACAGGTGCTTCTTCGCGCAACGTTCTCTTCTCCTCCCGTCGAACTGCGGCAGACCTGTTCGTTCTGTGCGGACGGACGCACCCTGCGCATCCAGAGCGCGCTGCGCGCGACGGGCGCGCCCGTGACCATCCAACGCGTCGGTCTGCTCGAAGTCCAGGTCGAAGGGCAGCCGCTCGAACTCACCGGCCCGTCGCACGTATCGTGCCCCGTTTTCGGAAATGAGATCTTTGCCGGGGTCGAACATCCTTCCGCGTGGTGTCAGGTGGACGGCGATACCCTGTACCTCGCCCAGCATTCATACGTTGAAGTGACCGACGCATGGACGGAGCTCCCGCCGGCTGTTTTCGGCGCGGTGTCCCCTGAAGATCGCGTTGTTTGCGGGGCCAGGGAGGGGTTGCGCCGTTCCTTTCTGCGCTATCTCGACACGGTCCGGGTAAAACCCGCCGACATGCACGTCCACTACAATGACTGGTGGACAGCCCCCGTGCCGTCCTCCGAGGCATTCGTGCTGAACAATATCGCCCGGCTGAAACAGGACCTCTTCGACGTCACGGGCTTCTTCTTCGATTCCTACGCCATGGACATGGGCTGGTCCGATGCGCACTCCGTCTGGCAAATTGACGCCGGGCATTTCCCCGAAGGCTTTTCCAGGATCCGCGACGCGCTCGCCGCGGTCCACGCGCGCCCCGGCCTCTGGGTCTCGCCCAGCAGCCTGTATCCGCCTGCGCTCGACAACGCGTGGCTGCAATCCGCCGGATACGAAGTCACCCCCCATGCAACCCTGGGGCTGAACGCATGCCTCGCCCGCAATGGAAAGTACCAGACCGCGTTCAAGGACGCCGTCCTCAAACACGCCCAGGCCGCCAACCTGGCCCACGTCAAGTTCGACGGGTTCGTCCCCGACTGCGAAGTCGACACCCACGGCCATCATCCTGGACCCGAGTCGTACCTGCCCATCGCCGAGGGGTTGATGGAGGTCTTCGACGCGCTGCGGGCCCGCGCTCCCGGCATCGCTCTCGAACCCACCTGTTTTGGATACCGCCCCAGCCCGTGGTGGCTGATGCACGTGCCGTTTCTCATCGGCCCCTTCGGCGATGACAGCCCCCTGGGGCGGTGCCCGTGTCCCGAATGGATCGAAGCAATGACCACCGCCCGCGATATCGAAAACCTCGCGGGCCGCGACGCCTTCCTGATGCCAAGTTCCGCCCTGCAGTGTTTCGACATCATCGTGCAGTGTCCGGGCGCGTTTCAGAACCATGCCGCCATGGCCATTGGCCGGGGGCGCTGGTTCATCTCGTCCTACATCAACCCGGAGTTTATGGACCGCGGCGAGTGGCAGTTCTTTGCGGAGCTCATCGCCTGGGCGCGCCACAACCGCGAGTTTCTCCAGGAGCCGATGCCCGTCGGCGGCGATCCTGCCCA
>JAAYAQ010000273.1 GCA_012719295.1 Candidatus Hydrogenedentota bacterium
CGTCTCGCCAGTGCCAGCGGCCGCATCCGCGGGATTTCTCTCTCCGGCCCGGCAAGAAAAGCGTTGGACTTCCCTTCAAAAAGGGATAGAATAGATGCATTCCGGGTTGCCGCTTGACAAGCGCCACGGCTTGTGGCACCATAGGCCTAATGGTGAAAGTTTTTTCAGATAAAGTCCAACGAGGAGTTCGCTATGGCCGCTAAATCGGATGACAATACCGCACGCAACAAGGCGCTCGACATCGCTGTGGCCCAACTGGAAAAACAATTCGGACGCGGGACCTTGCTCCGTCTCGGCGACGATCATTTTGTTCAGAAGGTCCGGGCTATCTCGACCGGAAGCCTCTCTCTGGACATCGCCACAGGCGTCGGGGGGTTTCCCCGGGGCCGCGTGGTGGAGATCTTTGGCCCGGAGGCGTCCGGAAAGACCACGCTGGCACTGCACGCCGTGGCCAACGCCCAGAAACAGAACGGCATCGCCTGCTATATCGACGCTGAACATGCCCTGGATCCCTCCTTTGCCGGCAAGATCGGGGTGGACGTGGACAACCTGCTGGTTTCGCAGCCGGACACCGCCGAGCAGGCCCTGGAAATCTGCGAGGCGCTGGTCCGCAGCAATGCCGTCGACATCATTGTGGTCGATTCCGTCGCGGCCATGGTGCCCAAGGCCGAGGTTGAAGGCGACATGGGCGATTCCCACATGGGTCTCCAGGCCCGGCTCATGTCGCAGGCCCTCCGCAAGCTCACCGCGGCCATCAGCCGGTCGAAGACCCTGGTCATATTCATCAACCAGATCCGCATGAAGATCGGCGTGATGTTTGGAAGCCCCGAAACGACCACGGGCGGCCAGGCCCTCAAGTTTTACGCCTCGATGCGCATCGAAATCCGACGCATCTCCACCGTGAAAGATAAGGAAGAGAGTGTGGGCAACCGCGTGCGCGCGAAAGTGGTCAAGAACAAGCTGAGTCCCCCATTCCGCTCGGCCGAATTCGAGATTCTCTTTGATGAAGGGATCTCCGAGGAAGGCGATGTCCTCGATCTGGCCATCGCCGACAAGCTCATCCAGAAGAGCGGGTCGTGGTTCTCCCTCGACGGGGAAAACCTGGGCCAGGGACGTGAGAACACCCGCATATTCCTGAAAGATCACCCCGAGATCGTCGAGAGGCTCAAGAGCGAACTCCTCAAGGCCAAAGGCCTGACCTGGCTCGACAGTCCCGATGAGGCCGGCCAGGACGCCAATTCGCAGGAAGAGAAGGCTGAAGTCTCTGACTAAACACGCTCTGCAAGAACGGACCGTCCGGAGCGGGCATGCCCGCCGCTACACCCGGATCTGGCTCCTGGCGCTACTCGTATTCAGCGGGCTGCTCGCCGCAGTCACGCTGTTTATCGAGTACCGCCTGGAATCTGTCCGCCAGATGGCTCTCGAAGCCGCCGAATCCCGTACGGGTATCGGGCTGGACGCGAATTCGGTCGCGGTCGCGGGCCTTCGGGGCATTCGCATCGACGACCTGCGCATCGACCTCGCCCCCGAAGGGGGGCCCGTGGCGAATGTCCGCATTCCCTCCGTCTACATCCACATCGACATCGTCGGCCTCCTCTACGGAGAGCTGAATGTCGAACGCATCGAGCTCGACCATGCCGTGTTTCATGTCCGGCGGCTCCCCGGAGAGGCCTGGTACGACCCGCAGAAGTTTCCCTTCAATTCTCACGGCGCCGCTCCGTTCGCATCCATGGGGGCGTTTCGCGTGCTCGGCAAACAGTGCACGCTCCAGGTTGAGAACGTCGTTCGCGATACCACGCTGGCTATCACGAACCTCGATTTCGACGTCTACAGGCTGCCGGAGACCGAGCAGATCCTCGCGAACGCAGCCGGCCTGCTCAACGGCCTCGAAGAAAACCTCCTGAAGGCGAATCTGCTCTATGCGTCGCCCGCGGACTTCGACCTCAAGGTCGAGGCCTCCCGCCTCACCAGCGCCGACGTCAACGTGTTCCTCCCGGCGTCAAAGCGGGTTGTCCAGACCGGCATCGCCCGGCCCAAGACGCGCGTGGTGGCCTATCCGGACAAAACGCTCATGGTCTCCCTGGAGGCGGCGTTCGAGAATCTCACCATTCGCGATCACCCTCCGTTTCTCCCCCCGGCTACGGGCACCCTCGACATCCTCGCGTCCTACAATGCCCTGTCGCGCGAATTGACCCTGAGCTCGGCCTCTGCGAAATCCGCGCAGATCGGCGAAGGGAGGCTCTCCGGCAGCGTCTCCTTCCAGGACGAGATCCCCAGCTTCACCCTCGCCCTCGAAAGTTCCCGCCTGCCCCTGGCCGAGATCCTCGACCTCGCCGTCATGGGGCGGCTTCAGGACTATGGCAAACTGGACCTGCAACTGGCCGAACCCTACGAGGTGTCCCTCTCCCTTGACGGCAACATCGAGCAGTTCCGCATCGGTGCACAGGCAAACGCCGCCGGCGGAACCCTCCAGTTTCAACCCACGGACCCCCGCCTCCCCACGATGCAGATGACGCTCGACGACATCGAAGGGGCCTGGGATTCCCAGGAGCGCATCGCGCGGGCCGCCCTCACTATCGCCGACGGCACGGTGACTCAGAAACAGTATGGCGTGCATGCCCAGAACATCTCCGGACTGGTCCGTCTGGAAGACCGCTCGGTCCAGATCCAGCCCCTCAGTTTTGTCTTTCAGGACAACGCCATCGTAGGCGGACTAACCTATAATTTCGCCGACAAAACGGGATCGGCGTCCATCAACGGCGCCATTGCGAAACTGGAGGACACCCGTCTCGTCGCCATCAAGGACGTCACGCTGTCCGGAAGCGCGACTGTCAAGGCCTCGGCCGACTTCCGGCCCGAACGGACCACCGCCGAGTTCATGGCCGAACTGACGCAGGCGCAGGTCGATTACAAGTGGTTCTTCAGCAAGCCCGCCGGCCTGGGCGTCACCCTCCACGGCAACGCGGCTCTCAAGCCCGGAAAAGAAATTACCCTGAAAGGCCAGGTCAAGGCGGCCGACACCACACTCGACGCGGAATTGAATCTCGCCCGGGCCGGGCGGAAATGGAGCCTCAAACGCTCCCTGACCACAGCCGACACGGCCGATATCGCCACGATTGCAAAGTGTCTCCGCCTGCCGTACAAACCGCACGGCAGCGCCATCCACAAAGCGTCCTATGAGTGGATCCGCGACAAGGCCGAGCCGAACGAATGGCATGCCCTGCTCGAGGGCCATCTGGACGAATTGCATCTTCTGCCCGACGGACTCGATACCCCGCATGTGATGAAGGATGCCCGGCTGCGCCTGGCCCTCACCCGCGGCACGCCGTCCACCGGCGAACTTTGGCTCCATGCCGCCGACGCCTCGACGCCCCCCTTCGGCGTCAAATGGTTCAATCCCGTCAAATGCCCGCCCGAGTTGATTGACCGCTTCCCCCCCGTGCCCCGCGACTGGGTATTTCACCTCGAAGCGGACCACCTGCTTGCCCCGCCCTGGGAGGGCAACGCGTTTACGGGAGAAGCCTATACCACGGATTCCCGGGTGGGTGTGCGGCAGTTCCAGGCGCGCGTCGGCGAAGGACGCGTCGAGGGCAGCTACGCGCTGGCCCGGGCCGAGAACGCGTACACGACCACCTTCGCCTGGGAGAACATCCCCGCCACGCCCCTGCTGAACCACCTCAAGTTCCCCGGCGTTCTTGAAGGCACGGTCGACGGCAACGTCACCTATGCCATGGACCGCGACGACCCCCACACCCTCGCCGGAGACGGTCGGTTTACGGTCAGCGATGGACGCTTCAACGCCGATTTTCTTCTGGCCCAGTTCAAAGGGCCCCTCCAGGAGAGCGCGGGAATCCTCCCCCCTTCGCTCCAATTCAACCGGCTTGCCTCGAACGTGTCGTTCCAGAACGATGTCGTCACTACGAACGGGGTCGAACTGGTCGCGGAAGGCATCAATGTGACGGGCGACGGCACCTACGTGACCGGCGGCGAGATGGACTACGCCATCAAGCTCGCCATCGCCCCCGATACCGCCGAACGGATCCCGGCGCTTCGCGACAACTTCACCCTGCAGGGCTACCGCCTCGCCAACCGGAATCTGGAACTGGATTTCCGGATCAAAGGCCCAACCCTGCGGCCCCGGAGCGAACTGGCCAGCCTCCCCCCGCCAAGCATCACCCTCGTCAGCGGGGCCCTCGAAACCACCAGCGAAGTGGTCCAGGTCTTCGATTTACCTAGAAAAATCCTCGTCGATGTGTTTAAAATCGGGGCTGGTATTGTGGGGGCCCGAAAACCCTCCGAAAACAACGGCGAATAGCCTGGGATAGTATGGAAATCAAGATTACCAAGAGCGCACGGGCCTGTTCTGAGTGTGAACGCCCCTTCGAGCACGGAGAAGAGATCTTTTCGCTGATCCGGCTCCAGGACCAGGCCTTCGTGCGCAACGACTACGACAAGACCCACTGGGATTCCGAAAAGACGCAACACGCCGTTGCGGCGTGGTCTACCACGTACATCGACCCGAAGGTCGAAGAACAGCAGCCGCCCGAGGTCTTTTCCCCGTTGCGGCAAGCCTTCTACGAATCCGCGGAATCGAAAGACCGTGCAGAGATCGCCAAGGCCTATCTGGCTGCCCAGTTGCTCCGAAGGCAGAAGGTCTTCCGGCTGATCAAGGAATTTGATACCGACGAAGGAGAGAGCCGCATCGCGCTGTTTGCCGACCGCATCGGCAACCGGTTCATCGAGGTGGGCGACCCCGGCTTGAGTTATCAGGAACTCGAAGCCGGGCGGCAAGCCCTCTTGCAGCGCCTGCGGGAACTGGAAACCGTCCAAACGGAGGGCGAACCCCCCTCCGAAACCCGGACGGACGAAGCAAAAACGGATTCCATGGAGACGGCACATGAGGCAGCAGGGTAAGACACAATCACAAGGCGCGGACCAGGAGCCGGTAATTCAGCTCACCCGCGGACAAATGGTGGGGGCGGTCTGCGCCCTGCTGGTTGGCGCTCTCGTGTTCTATCTGCTGGGCGTCGTCACGTCTCGTTTCGAACCGGTACTGACCGGCAACCAGGCGCAGCAAGGCAACGCACAACTGCTTCCCGCCCCCGAAGCCCCGGGGACGTCCACACCCGCCCCGCGCGGCGACGCGCCCGCGCCCGAAGGCCGGCAGACAAGCCCCCGCAGAGACGTCATCGCCCGGAAGGACACGCCCTCGTCCGACGCCCCGGCGGGCGCGCGCACACAGGTGCCGGCCGGCGGCGACAGCGCGCCATTGAGCCGCGTCCCGGCCCCTACGGATAGCGCCAGCGCCCAGCCCGAAATGCGAACCACCGTGACCAACCTTCCGGCCCCGTCCCCCGTCGACGCCGACAGACCCGCGGCCGCCAGCGGCCCCAAGCCGGTGACCCTTCCTTCAACAACCGCATCGGCGACGCCCGCACCGGCCTCGTCCACTTCAGCCCCCCCGGCGGGCCAGACCACGCCGGCCCAGCC
>JAAYAQ010000274.1 GCA_012719295.1 Candidatus Hydrogenedentota bacterium
GGCAGGCATGAATAAATGGCGGTTCCGGGCGTAGTGAAAGAACAGGCGGAATTCGAGCGAGGGCGGATGGCGGATAACACAAAAAACGGGGCCCTGTTCCGGGTCGAGGGGCTGACCAAGAACTACCCGATGGGCGAGGTGACGGTGCACGCGCTGCGGGGCGTGTCGCTGGAGGTGTCCGCGGGCGAGTTTCTGGTGATCCTGGGCCCGAGCGGGTCGGGCAAGAGCACGCTGCTGAACATCATCGGGGGGATCGACAGCCCGACGGACGGCCGCGTGTTTTTCCGGGACGAGGAGCTTTCGCGGTATTCGGAATCGCAGCTCACGCGCTACCGCCGGCGGCACATTGGCTTTGTATTCCAGTTTTACAACCTGATGCCCAACCTGACAGCACAGGAAAACGTGGAGATGGCGACGGAGATTTCGGTCTCTCCGATGGATTCCCGGGAGGCGCTGCGGCTGGTGGGGCTCGAAGAACGGCGCGACCATTTCCCGTCGCAGCTGTCGGGCGGCGAGCAGCAGCGGGTGGCGATTGCGCGGGCGGTGGCCAAGCAGCCGGAGATCCTGCTGTGCGACGAGCCGACGGGCGCGCTGGATTTTGAGACGGGCAAGGTGGTGCTGGAGATGTTGCAGCACATCAATGAGGCGACCGGCACGACGGTGATCGTGATCACGCATAACGCGGCGATTGGCAAGATGGCGCACCGGGTGATTCGGATGATGGACGGCCATGTGCGGGAGATTATCGAGAACGCGGTACGGCTGGCGCCGGGCGAGATCGAATGGTGACGTGACGTGAATGTGCTGCACAAGAAACTGTTCCGGTACGTGCGCGCGAACTGGGGCCAGGCCCTGGCGATCGCGGCGGTGATCACGTGCGGCACGGCGACCTACATCAGCCTGGCGTCGGCGCACCGCAATCTGGAACTCACGCGGGACACCTACTACGAGCAGTACCGGCTCGCCGATTTCTTCATCATGTTTGAACAGGCGCCGATGACGGCCGTGTTCAAGATTGAAGGGCTCGACAGCGTGCACGACGCCCGGGGGCGGATCGTCAAGGATGTCAGCCTCGATGTGCCGGGCGAGGAGGAACCGCGCACGGGCCGGATCGTGTCGATGCCGGACAATCCGGAGCCGGTGCTCAACGATGTCGCGCTGTTGTCGGGGCGCTACTTTGACAAAAGCGCCATGAACGAGGTGATCGTGAGCGAGGGGTTCGCGAAAGCGAATCATCTCGCGCTGGGGGACGCCATCCGGGCGACCATCGAGGACAGCAAACACACGCTGCGGATCGTCGGGCTGGGGCTGTCGCCGGAATACGTGATGATGATCCGCAGCGCGCAGGAGCTGGTGCCGAGCCCCGAGAAGTTCGGCATTTTGTGGGTATCGCAGAGTTTCGCGGAAAGCGCCTTTGACATGAATGAGGCGTGTAACGAAATCGTGGGCACGGTGGACGGGTCGGTGCCGGTCAAGACGGTGCTGGACCGGGCGGAGGAGGTGCTGGAGCCGTACGGGGTCTACGCGAAACTCGAGCGGGACGACCAGATTTCGGCCCGGTTTCTTGCGGACGAGATCGCGGGGCTGGCGGTGTCGGCGAAGATCACCCCGGCCATCTTCCTGGGGATCGCGGCGCTAATCCTGCTGGTGCTCCTGAACCGCATGGTGCGCAATGAACGCACCGAGATCGGGCTGCTGAAGGCCTATGGGTATTCGAACCTGGAAGTGTCGGGCTACTACATCCAGTTTTCGCTGTTCCTGGCCGTGCTGGGTTGTCTGGGGGGCTTTGTGGCGGGGGAACTGCTGGCCAGCGCCATGGTGAAGATCTACGTGCGGTTTTACATGTTCCCTTTGTTGCGGGCGCGGGTGTATCCGGACATTCTGGCGCGCTCGATGGGGATCAGCGTCGCGTTTGCGCTGGTGGGGGCGCTGACCGCGGCGCGGCACGCGGCACGCATCCAGCCCGCCGAGGCGATGCGCATCGAGCCGCCAAAGTCCGGGGCCCGAACCCTGATCGAGCGGTCTCATGCGGTATGGCGGCGGCTGTCGTTCACCTGGAAGATGATCGTGCGCAATGTGTCGCGCTACCGCGTGCGGGCCGGGATCTCGGTGTTCGGGGTGATGGTGTCGGCGGGCATCATGGTGGTGGGTTTCTTCACCATGGACGCGATGGAGTTCATGATCCAGTACCAGTTTACGGAGACGCAGCGGGAAGACGTGCGCGTGGCGCTGCAAAAAGAGATGGACGAGCACGCGTTGCGCGACCTGCTGCGGTACGAGGCCGTGCGGGCGGGGGAACCCATGCTGCAGTATCCGTTCCGGATCAAGACGGCGTGGCGCGAGAAGGAGGTCGGGGTCATTGGCATTCCGGAAGACGCGCAACTCCACCGCCTGATGGACCAGGAGGGGCGGGCGGTGAGCGTGGGCGCAAGCGGCATCGTGCTTTCGGACCGGCTGGCCAGGGAACTCCAGGTGGGGCCCGGGGCCACGCTTGTGCTCGAACCGCTGCGGGGACTGAGTGAGAACGAGAAGGTCGTCACGGTGCGCCAGGTGGTGTCGCAGTATCTGGGGTCGTCGGCGTACATGAACATCCATGCGTTGAGCCGTCTGCTGGACGAATCGTTTGCACTGAATACGGCGCTGCTGCAGACGCACACGGGCGAGGCGCGCGCGCTGTCAAAGGCCCTCAAGGACATCCGGGGGATCGCGGCGGTCGAGCTGAAGGAGGACATGCTGGCCAATATCACGCGTGAACTCCAGGATTCGATGGCGATCAGCAACACGTTTCTCCTGGTATTTTCGGGGGTGATCGCGTTTGCGATCATTTACAATGCGACGATCGTCTCGCTGGAGGAGCGGAAACGGGAACTGGCGTCGCTCCGGGTCCTGGGCTTCTCGAAAGGGGAGGTTGGGGCGATCATCTACCGGGAGAATTTCCTGTTGGCGGCCGTGGGGGGTATTCTGGGGCTGCCGTTCGGGTTGGCCCTGTGCAAGCTGCTGGTCTATGCCTACGATACGGAGTTGTACCGGTTGCCGTTCCATATCGAGGTATCAACGCTTGTGTGGACGGCGGTGATGACGGCGGTGTTCGTGAGCCTGGCCAATCTTGCCGCGCGGCGGCGTATCCATCAGCTCGACATGGTGGAAGTGCTGAAATCACGGGAATAGGAGGGCGTATCTTGAACCGCAAACGCCTCATCCTCGGCGTTATCGTGGCGGTCGCGGCGGCCGCCGGGGCGTATATCTCGCTGCGGGGGCCGGTGTTGCCGGTGGCCGTGGTCGAGGTGACGCGCCGGGACGTGGCGGAATACGTGGCGGAAGATGCCAAAACGCGGCTTCACGACGAGTACACGATCGACATGCCGGTGCCGGGCACGGTGGAACGCATCACGCTGGAGGTCGGGGCCGAGGTGACGAAGGGCGCGGTGCTGGCGCGTGTTGACCCGCACGACCTGGAACGGCAAATCGAGGCGGGCGAAGCCCTGATCGAACAGGCGCGGGCGCGGATCACGGGGGTCGATGTATCGAAACCCAAAGAGGAGCAAATCCGCTCCGCCGAGTTGCGGGTCGCGGAAAGCCGGGACGCGGCGGCGATCGCGCGGAAGGAATTGGAGGCGGCGCAGATCAACCGGACGACGGCGGAACAGAACTACCACCGCATTCGGTCGATGTATCAGGGAGGTATTGCGAGCGAAGCGGATTACGAGGAGGCCGAGCGGAAGTACCGGACGTTGACCCAGGACCTCGAACGGCTGAAGCTGGCGGTGCAGGTGGCGGAGAAGAACCAGGAACGCGCCCAGCTATCGCTGCGCGAACTGGTGGGCTCCATGGACGACAACGAATACCTGCGGGACGTGCAGCAGGCGGAGATTCAGCGCCTGGAATCGGAGCTGGAGATTCTGCGGGGCGATCTGAGCAAGACGGAGATCCGGGCGCCGGTCGACAGCGTGGTGCTGGAGAAGTATATCGAGGATTCGCGGGTGCTGCAGCCCGGTACGCCGCTGATGCGGCTGGGAGATCTGACCACGATCGAGATTGAAAGTGATATCCTCTCGGAAGAGGTAACGCGCATCGCCGTGGGCGATCCGGTCGAGATCAGCGGGAAGGCGCTGGGGAACCGGGCGTTAACGGGGGAGGTGTCGCGCATCTACCCCTCGGGGTTCAAGAAGATCTCGGCGCTCGGGATCGAACAGCAGCGGGTGAAGATCCTGGTGGGGTTCGACAACGGTGAAGTGCACCTGAGGCCGGGCACGAGCGTGGACATCCGGGTGATCACAGAGCGGCACGAGAATGCGGTCGCGGTGCCGGAACGGGCCACCTTCAAGCTCGACGACGGATGGGCGGTGTTCCGCGTGAACAGCGGGCGGGCGAAACTGGCCCCCGTGACCATCGGTCTCAAGAATGACGAATGGGCCGAAATCGTGGAGGGCCTGGCGCCGGGCGACGTCATCATCACGGAACGCAAGAACGAACTCGGCGACGGGGTCCGGATTGACCCCGTGCCGCTGAAAAACAATGGGGAATGAAGCGGCCTACAGGGGACACAGAAACAGCCGGGACGTACAGGAGAACGCACATGAAGCTGGGATATCGAACGCTGGTGGTGGCCGTGGCGGGACTGGTGTGCGCGGTGGCCGGGGCGCATGCGCAGGCGGCGCCCGGGACCGGGACGGCGGTGGTGCTGGAAAATGAGAGTTTCCGGTATGAAATTGCTCCGGACGGCCGCAATGCGGCGTTTATTGATAAGGCGTCGGGGACAAACTATGTGAATGGCGCCGAGCCCGGTTGCGCGGGCAGCGTGAAGCGCGCCGGGGCCGTGACGGACTGCAGCCGCGCCGCTTTCAACGACGGCCTGTTGACCCTGGGTTTCGGGGACAGCGGCGTGGAGGCCAGTGTCCGCGTGACGATGCATGCGCGGCACATGCTCCTGGAAGTGGCTGCTGTGACGGGCGAGGGCATCGAGCAGCTCACGTTTCTGAATGTGCCGCTGTCGCTCAAGGGCACGCTGGACGAGCCGTTTGCGTGTTGTGCGCTGGCGCTGAATCTTCAGACCGATGTGGCGGAGATTCCGGGTCCGAACGACCGGCTTCGCGCAATCTGCTATCCCCGGTTCGGTATGGAGGGGGCGGAGAGCGCGGTGATCGGATGTCCGCAGGCGCACTTGCGCGACGTGATGAAGACGGTGGTTGCCGCGGCGGAGGACATTCCGCGGTCGGACATCGGCGGTCCGTGGGCATTGGACGGGGCGATCAACCGGGGCTCGTACCTGTTCGATTTCGGGCAATGCACGGAACAGACGGTGGATGAATGGGTGGCGCTGGTCAAGCGGCTGGGCTTGAACCAGGTGGACTTCCACACGGGCGGGTCGCTGCGGTTTGGCGATTGCCGGCCCAATCCGGACCTGTTTCCGAACGGCCGCGCGAGTGTGAAGGCGGTCATTGACCGGCTGCACGCGGCGGGGATCGCGGCCGGGCTGCACACGTACGCCTTCTTTATTGCGAAAGACACGCCATACGTCACGCCGGTTCCGGATCCGCGGTTGGGGAAGGATGCGACGTTCACGCTGGCGGCCGCCTTGACGGCCGACGCGGCCGAGGCGCCGGTCGAGGAGTCGACGGAGCGCATGTCGACTACGACGGGTTTTTTTGTGCGCAACAGCGTGACGTTGCAGATCGACAACGAGCTGATCGTGTACGCGGGGGTTTCTAAAGAGGCGCCGTACGCGTTTACGCAGTGCACGCGCGGAGCCTATGGCACGCAGGCCGCCGCGCACGAAAAAGGCGCGAAAGTGCACCATCTAAAAGAATGTTTCGGGCTGTTCGCTCCGGATGCCGATTCGACGCTGCTGGCGGAGATCGCGGCGAACACGGCAGATACGTTCAACGAGTGCGGGTTCGACATGATCTACCTGGACGCGCTCGACGGGGAGGATATCCTGGGAGGGAGCGAGAACTCCTGGCATTACGGGTCGAAGTTCGTGTTCGAGATCGCCAACCGTCTCAAAAAACCGGCGCTGTTCGAGATGAGCACGTTCCATCATCACCTGTGGTATGTGCGGGCGCGAATGGGCGCGTGGGATCATCCTAACCGGTCGCATAAAGAATTCATCGACGCCCATGCCGCGGCCAACCTGGCGGGCGCATCGATGTTTCTGCCGATGAACCTGGGCTGGTGGGCCGTGAAGGTCTGGACCGGGCCCCGGAACGAGCCGACCTTTCCCGATGATATCGAGTACCTGCTCGCGAAATGCATCGGGACGGACGCGGGCCTGAGCCTGATGGGCGTGCACCCGGGCAACATCGACACGATCCCGGCGTACCAGCGGCTGGCGCCCATCTTCGAGCGGTATGAGGCATTGCGCCATGCCGCCTACTTTCCGCAGGCGGTGAAAGACCAGCTCAAACAGGCCGGCGCGGAATTCACGCTTCGCGACGGTGCGGACGGGAAACCCGTGTTCCAGCGCGTCCACTACGCGAAACACAAGGTCTGCGACACGCAGGGTTTCACGAACGTGTGGACGAGTACGAATCCGTTCGGGGAACAGCCGGCGGGGCTGCGAATCGAGGCGTTGATGTCGGCGGCCCCCTACGACGCGCCCGAAGCCGTGGTGCTTGAGGATTTCGGCGAGCCCGCCGCGACGTTTACGAACGTGCGGGCGAAGGAGGGCGTGGAAGGAACGCTTGAGCGATCGACGGAGCTGGTCCGGACAGGCGAAGCGAGCGGCGTGTTCACGGCGGCGAGCACATGCCCGGCGCCGCTGGGTTCGTGGGTCTGCTGCGGCAGAACGTATGCGCCCGTGGTGAACATTGCGCAACAGCAGGGGCTTGGGGTGTGGGTGCATGGCGACGGGCAGGGGGAACTGCTGAACATCCAGTTGAAGAGCCCTTCCCACCTCGCGCACGGTATTGGAGACCACTATGTCCGGGTGGATTTCACGGGCTGGCGGTATGTTGAGCTGATCGAACACGAGGGCGGCAACATGGACGACTGGGGCTGGCCGTACGGCGGGGCGTATGCCATCTACCGGGAAGACGTGGAGTACGCCAACATCGAGTCGCTGTCGCTGTGGTACAACAACCTGCCCGCCGGCAGCCCGGTCACGTGTTATCTGAGCCCGATCAAAGCGCTGCCCCTGCTCAACATCACGCTGAAAAACCCGTCGATCACGGTGGCCGGCAACACCATCACGTTTCCGGTCGAGATCCCGACCGGGTCCTACCTCGAGTTCCGCGGGATGACTGACTGCAAACTGTACGGGCCGAACGGCGAGTTTGTTGCGGATGTGACGCCCCAGGGGACGGCGCCCGTCCTGGCCGCCGGGGCGAATCCGCTCGCGTTCGGTTGCGAAGCGCCCGTGGCCCCGAATCCGCGGGCCCGGGTGACGGTGATCACACTGGGCGATACGATCGGATGAGAGTCACTTGCAGCGCAGGCGTCTCGCCTGCATTCGCGTGATGAAGACCGCCGGAACGGCGCCCGGCAATCTTCCCGAACAAGAGATTGGCCACCGAGGGCACAGAGAGATCTCAGAGTTTGAGACCTCCGGATAAGCACGGGCGCATGTTCCAGGCCCCGTCGCCCGGCGCGGCAACGTGTCCCCGTTCTTGCAGCCCCGAGGGGGCGACCTGGAATAGCCCGGGGCAAGTCACACGGAACGCGTGCCGGCCTGGCGCCCGTCGATCGCGGGGCGGACATTTCTAACGTGGTTGACAGATGCGCATATTGCCCGTGACTTAAGGCGGCCAGGAATGGTACGCTATGGGGCTTGATATGCAAGGGGCCTGCGGGGAGCACCGCGCTGCCGCGTGACGCGGCAGTCTGTTTTGTGCATTCCTGCGCAGGCGTGTTGCAGAAAATCACGCCCATTTCATCATCATAAACGCGATTCAGGGCTGGAGATCATGGATTCCCCACATCGATACGAAGGACTCGCCGAGGTCACGAAAATGGCCGCCCCGATTGTGTTCGGGCAGTTTTCGTATGTGCTCATGCAGTTCGTCGACCAGGTGATGGTGGCCCGGCTCGGGACCGAGGAACTCGCGGCCACGGGCCCGGCGGGGCTGTGGTTTTTTATCTTTTCGACGTTCTTCCTGGGGATATCGGGGTGCGTGTCGACGTTTGCGGCGCAGAGCCTGGGGCGCGGCGAGCAGGAACAGGGAGCGAGCTACGCGTGGCAAGGCGTGTACATTGGTCTGGTGGGCGGCGTGTTCGGAATGGCGATCTGGCCGTTTGCCGACGACCTGTTCGGCGTAATGGGGCATACGGCGGAAGTCACGCGGCTGGAGGTGCAGTATTTCCGGATCCGGATGGCGGGTTTTGTGTTTTTGTGCTGGCAGGCATCGTTGACCTCGTTTTTCCAGGCCGTGAACCGTCCGAGCGTGCCGATGTACACGGCGTGGTTGGCCAATGGGGTCAACCTGGGGCTCAATTATCTGCTGATTTACGGGAAGTTCGGGTTCCCGCGGATGGAAGTGGCGGGGGCGGCGTGGGCAACGGTATTCGCCATGGGGGTGCAGACGGCGGTGCTGCAGCTGGTTTTTCTGTCGCCGGCGCTGGACCGGGTGTTCAAGACGCGTTCGCAATACGCCATAAACTGGCAGAAGGTGCGCGAGCTGGTCCGTATCGGGTGGCCGGCGGGCTTGAGTTTTTTCCTGGACGTGTTCAACTGGGGGGTATTCACGAGTTTTCTGGTGGGACGTTGCGGCGAGACGCAGATGGCGGCGCATAATGTGGCGATCAATTTCCTGCACCTGATCTTCATGCCGGCGGTAGGGTTGAACCACGCGATCGCGCCGATTGTGGGGCAATGGATTGGCCGCGACAACATCCCGATGGCGAAGGCGCGGACTTACACGGCACTCAAGATCGCCCTCTGTTACATGGTGGCGGCGGGACTGTGTTTCGCGATTTTCGCCCGGCCGTTGACGCGCACATTTTTCAGCACGGATCCCCGGGTAGTCGAGGTGGCGGCGGTCATTTTGCTGCTGGCGGCGTTTTACCAGGGATTTGACGCGGTGAACATCGTGGTGCTGGGTGCGCTGCGGGGCGCGGGGGACACGCGGTGGGTGATGTGGGCGATGTCGCTGGGGGCCTACCTGTTCTTCCTGCCGCTCGCGACGTTTCTGTGCCTGGAGGCCGTGCCGCTGTCGCGGATCCCGGGCGTTCCGGCGGGCTGGGCCTTGCCCGGGCTGGGATGGGAGGCGAAAGGGGCCTGGCTGGGGGCCACGGTGTACACGATTGTGCTGAGCGGGGTGATTTTCTGGCGGTTTCGCAGCGAAGGGTGGCGGCATATCCGGATCTTCGAGAGAGACCGGGTTTCCGCTCCCGAGGAGCCATCCGCGGACGCGCCGCGCACGCTATAATCCCGCGCCGCGCCTGTAGTTTGCGCTGTTGGTGCGGAGTATGCTAGACTTTCGCGATTTCAAATTCACAGGGGTTTCGCGTCTGTGGACAGGTGTGGTCAGGGTGCCCGGCCGGCCGGCCGGGTGGACCGCCGGAAACCCCGAGGGACAACCCAGAAGGAGCGCAGGCCATGTCAGCAGTTTCCATGAAGAGTCTTCTCGAGGCCGGTATTCACTTCGGCCACCAAACCCGCCGTTGGAACCCGAAGATGAAGAGGTATATCTTTGGCGCGCGCAACGGCATCTACATCATTGACTTGCAGAAGACGCTGCGTCAGTTGAACCGTGCCCGGGCGTTTGTGCGCGAGGCGGTGGCGGCGGGCGGCCAGGTGTTGTTTGTCGGCACGAAACGGCAGGCGCAGGAGATCATCCAGCGCGAAGCCGAGCGGTGCGGCATGTATTACGTGAACAACCGGTGGCTGGGCGGCACGCTGACCAATTACGAAACGATCCAGGTGAGTATCCGCAATCTCCGGAAGCTGGAAGAGATGGAAGCGAACGGCGACCTGGAGAAGTTCAGCAAGAAGGAAGCGGCGCGGATGCGCAAGCAGAAAGCGCGTCTCGCGAAGTACCTGGACGGCATCAAGAACATGCCGGGCGTCCCGAAGGTGATGTTCGTCATTGATTCAAAGCGGGAAGCGATCGCGGTAAGCGAGGCGCGGCGTCTGAACATTCCGTGCATTGGGATTGTCGACACGAACTGCGATCCGGACACGGTGTCGTTCCCGATCCCGGGCAATGACGATGCGATCCGGGCGGTGACCCTGTTCTGCTCGGTGATTGCGGACGCGGTGATTGAAGGCCGCGCGCAGTCCGGCAAGTTCATGCCGGGAGAAATGGCCGGCGCCGCGGCGGCTGCAACGACGAAGCCCGTCGAAGCCGAGGCGGAAGCCGCTGCCGGTGCGGATGATGCGGCGGACGCCGAAGACGAGGACGACGAGGACTTCGAGGACGAGGAAGAGTAGCCGGGCGCGCGGTCAGGTGAATGTGGCTCAGCACGGGAACATCGCAAAGGAGATAGTGAGACAATGGGCGTTACGGCGAAAGATGTGAAAGAACTCCGTGAAGCGACCGGCGCCGGCATGATGGACTGCAAAAAGGCGCTCGAGGAATGCGGCGGCGATTTCGATAAAGCGGCCAACTGGCTTCGTGAGAAGGGGATTGCCTCCGCGGCGAAACGGCAGGACCGTGAAGCGAAAGAAGGCGCGGTGACGTCGTACATCCACATGGGCGGCAAGATCGGCGTGCTGGTTGAAGTGAATTGCGAGACGGATTTCGTGGCGCGCGGGGAGCTGTTCCAGCAGTTCTGCAAAGACGTGTGCCTGCAGATCTGCTCGACGTCGCCGCGGTGGGTGCGCCGGGAAGAGGCGTCGCAGGCGGACATCGACGCGGAGATGGCGATCTACCTCGTGCAGGCGAAGGAGAGCGGCAAACCCGAGGCGGTGCAGCAGAAGATCTCCGAAGGCAAACTGAACAAGTGGCTGAAGGAGAACAGTCTTCTGGAGCAGGAATTCGTCAAGAACCCGGACGTGACGATCGAGGACCTGATGAAGGCCTTGAGCGGAAAGGTCGGGGAGAAGATCGATATCCGCCGTTTTGCCCGGTTCCAGCTGGGCGAGGCGATTGACGGCAAGAAATCGTCGGCCGACGAGGAGTAACCCCGATGCCCGGCCCCGCGTACAAGCGCGTTCTGTTGAAACTGAGCGGCCAGGCCCTGGAGCCGAGTCGCGGGGTGGGGATCGATTTTCGAACGATTGACCTGTTCTGCGATGAGATCGCCGATGCGCACGCGCTGGGCGTGGAACTCGGCCTGGTGGTCGGTGGCGGCAATATTTACCGGGGCGCGGAAGGCGTAGCGCAGGGTCCCGATCGGCCGACGGGCGATTACATGGGGATGTTGGCGACGGTCATCAACGCGCTGGCGCTCCAGGCCATGCTCGAGAACAAGGGGGTGACGACGCGCGTGATGACGGCCATCGAGATGCGCGGAGTCGCCGAGCCGTATATCCGGCGCCGGGCCCTGCGGCATCTGGAGAAGGGCCGGGTGGTGATTTTTGGCGCGGGTACGGGCAACCCCTTTTTCACGACCGATACGGCGGCGGCGTTGCGCGCCAACGAAGTCGGCGCGGAGATCCTGTTTAAGGCCACGAAGGTGGACGGGGTCTATGACGCCGACCCGGTGAAAGAGCCCACGGCCACGCTGTACCGCGAGCTGTCGTACACCGAGGCGCTGTCGCGCAACCTGCGGGTGATGGACGCGACGGCAATCTCGTTGTGCCGTGAGAACAAGCTTCCGATCCTGGTGTTTAATCTGACCAAGCCGGGCAGTATTCTGAAAGCCCTGCAGGGAGAGCCCATAGGCACGCTGGTGAAAGGAGACTGAGATATGCCAAACGAGCTCGAGAAAGAAGCCCAGAGCAAGATGGCCAAGAGCGTGGAGGCATTCGCGCACGAGCTTTCGACGATTCGGACGGGCCGGGCGTCCACCGCGTTGCTTGATTCGATCGAGGTCGAGGCATACGGGTCCCGGATGAAGCTGAACCAGATGGCGAACGTGGCGGCGCCGGAGCCGCGGCTGCTGCTGATCACGCCGTGGGACAAGTCGCAGATGGGCGCGATCGAAAAGGCGATCCTGGCCTCGCCGCTGGATCTGACGCCCGGCAACGACGGACACGTCATCCGGATTCCCATCCCGCAGCTGACGGAAGAACGGCGCAAGGACCTGGTGAAGCTGGTGGGGAAGCTGGCCGAAGAGGCGCGGGTGGCGATCCGCAATGTGCGGCGTTCGGTGATCGATGAGATCAAAAAGAAGCAGAAGGACGGCGAGATCCCCGAGGACGACGCGCACAAGTTGACCGAGCATATTCAGAAGATCACGGACGAGTATATCGAGAAGGTGGAAGAGACGCTCAAGACCAAAGAAGCCGAGATCATGGAAGTGTAATTGCATGAGCCGCCACCACAACTGAATGGCCGACATCCGCGGAGGGTTGGGGCGCCCCATCTCTCCGCGGTTTTGTTTTGGACGACGCGCGAACGCGTTGTGAACGGGGAGCGAGTGAGCGGACGATGCGTGAGCTGGACCTGACACGGCTGCCGCGGCATATCGCCATTATCATGGATGGCAATGGCCGGTGGGCCGGCAAGCACCGCCTGACCCGCGCGGAGGGGCACGAAGCGGGCGCGAAAAGCGTGCGCGCTTCCATTGAAGCCTGTCGCGAGCTTCAGGGCGTGGAGGTGCTCTCGCTGTATGCCTTCTCGACGGAGAACTGGCGCCGGTCGGAGGCGGAAGTCAGCGCGCTGTTCGGCCTGTTGAGCAAGTACATTCACCTGGAGCTGGAGAACATCCACAAGGAAGGCATCCGGGTGCGGATCATGGGCCGCCGCGAGGGGCTGTCGGAACGGGTGCTGTCGGACCTGGAGTATTGCGAGGCGCGGACGCGCGACAACCGGCTGATGACGCTTAACGTGGCGATCAACTACGGCGGGCGGGCGGAGATCGCGGATGCGGCGCGCCGGCTGGCCCGGGAGGCCGCCGCAGGCGCGTTGCGTCCCGAGGACGTGGATGAAGAGGCGGTTGCGCGCCGGCTGTATGTCCCGGAACTGCCCGACGTGGACCTGCTGATCCGGACGAGCGGCGAGATGCGCCTGAGCAACTTCATGTTGTGGCAGGTGTCGTACGCGGAGATCGTGACCCTGGGGGTGTTGTGGCCGGATTTCCGGAAACGGCATCTTCACGAGGCGATTGCGCGGTATCAGAAGCGCCAGCGGCGGTTCGGGGGGCGGTGAGTATGGCGAAGGACAGCAAGCTGGCGGCCCGCAGCGTGACCGCGCTCGTCGCGCTGGCGGTGTTCATGACGCTGATCTGGACGCCGGGCTTGCGTTTGTTGTTTACGGTGTTCGTGGGCGCCTTGAGCGCGGTGGGGTTGTACGAGTACTACGCGATCGTGCGGGCGCGGGCGATTTCGCCGGAGACCATCGGCGGGATTCTGGCGGGCACGTGCGTGGCGATGAGCGGTCACCTGGGCGACGCGATCGCGACGAATTTCGTGTTGTTTGGCGGTTGTGTTCTGGCGGCTTCGCTGCACATTGTCCGGGGCCAGCACTCGGTGGCGGGTCTTTCGAGCACGGTGTTCGGCGTGTTTTATATTGGCTGGTTCGGGGCGCATGTGCCGTTGATGCAGAGCGTTCCGGGCGTGGGACCGGGCCTGGTGATGACGCTGTTTGTGGTGGTGATCCTGACGGATACGGCGGCGTATTTCGTGGGGTCGGCGCTCGGGAAGCACAAGATGGCCCCGAAGGTGAGCCCGAACAAGACCTGGGAGGGCGCGTTCGCGGGCCTGCTCGCCGCGATGGCGGGCGCGGCGGCGCTGTGGTACGTGAGAGAGCGGGCGGGGCTGGCGTCGCTGCCGGATTGGCCGGTGTGGCGCTATGTGCACGCGGGCGCGTTGGTGTCGATCGTGGCCCAGCTTGGCGACCTGACGGAATCGTGTCTGAAGCGCGATGCGGGCGTGAAAGACTCGGGCAACTTTTTCCCGGGACACGGCGGTGTGCTGGATCGCACCGACGGATTTCTGTTCGCGGCGCCGGTTTTATATTATCTGGTAACGCCGTTTTTCGGGCGCTGACGCGCCGGATTGCCGCGGCGCTCTACAAAGGAATCGAGGAATGTACGAGGAAGAAGCAGAACTTCTGGCCGGATATGCGGAGCGGTTGCACGAGCTTCGCAAGTGCCTCAATGTTGACGGCACGCGGGTCAGAATCTCGCAATTCGAGTCGGAGATGACCCTGCCCGGCTTCTGGGACGATCCGGAGAAGGCCCAGAAGACGGTGCAGCAGCTCAAGCTCCACAAGTCGATGATTGCCGCGCCGGATGCGCTTCAGCATGAGCTGGAGGACGCGCAGGTGCTGGTGGAACTGGGCCAGTCGGAGGCGGATCCGTCGGTGGGCGCGGAGATCGTGCAGCTGGTGCAGGAGCTTTCGCGGAAACTGGACGACCTGGAGCTGACAAGCCTGTTCATGGATCCGCGCGACTCAAAGCCGGCGCTCGTGAACATTCACCCCGGGGCGGGGGGCACGGAATCGTGCGACTGGGCCTCGATGCTGTACCGGATGATTGTCCGGTACTGTGAGCGGCGGGAATTTGACGTGGAACTGGCCGACTACATCCCGGGCGACGAAGCGGGGCTGAAAAGCGCCACGTTGCGTGTGGAGGGGCCGTTTGCGTACGGCCGGCTCAAGTCGGAGGAGGGGGTGCACCGGCTGGTGCGGATTTCGCCGTACGACGCGAACAGCCGGCGGCATACATCGTTCGCGGCGATCGAAGTCGTGCCGGACTTCGAGGAAGAGACGGATATCGAGATCAAGGAAGATGAGCTGAAGATGGACGTGTTCCGGTCGAGCGGTCCGGGCGGTCAGAAGGTCAACAAGACGAGCAGCGCGGTGCGTCTGACTCATCTGCCGACGGGGATTGTGGTCGCGTGCCAGATCGAACGTTCGCAGCACCGCAACCGGGAGACGGCCCTGCAGATGCTGAAAGCGAAGCTGTACGACATCGAATTGAAGAAGAAGGAAGAAGAGGCGATGGCCCATCGCGAGGGCCAGCAGGACGTTGCGTGGGGCAGCCAGATTCGCAGCTACGTGCTTCATCCGTACCAGATGGTGAAGGACCACCGGACGGACGTCCAGATCGGCAACATTGACGCGGTGCTGGACGGCGACCTCGATGAACTGGTGGAGGCGTTTCTGCGATGGAACCTGAAACGCCACAAGAGCAATTAGCCGACGCGCCGGGGAAGGAATCATGACCGAGGAACATCATTCGACGGAGCAGCAACTGATAGACAACCGCATCGAGAAGATGGCGCGGTTCCGCGAACGCGGCGACGAGCCGTTCAAGTATCGTTTTGAGCGGACCTGTTCGATCGCGGACGCGCGGGCGGCGTTTGAGGCCGCGGAAGCCGGTTCGGAGAATCCGGAGCAGGTCACTGTGGCGGCGTCGGTGGCGGGGCGCATGGTGGCGTTGCGGGGCCAGGGCAAGGTGACGTTTGCCGATCTGCGCGACGAATCGGGCCGGATCCAGGTGTTTTTCCGCAGCAACGAGCTGGGCGATGACGCCTACGAGCGTCTGAAGGACCTGGACATTGGCGATTTCCTGGGCATGGAGGGCGAGGTGTTCCGCACGCGGCGGGGCGAGGTGACGGTCCGCGCGGTGACGTACACACTGCTGGCGAAATCGCTGCGGCCGCTGCCGGAGAAATGGCACGGCCTGACGGATGTGGAGACGCGGTATCGCCAGCGGTATCTGGATATGGTGGCGAACCCGGAGGTGCTCGAGACGTTTCGCCGCCGGAGCAGGATCATCGCCACGTTGCGGCACTGGCTGACGGCGCGGGGGTTTCTCGAGGTCGAGACGCCGATGCTGCACCAGATTCCCGGCGGCGCGACCGCGCGGCCGTTCGTGACGCACCACAACACGTTCGACCGGGATTTCTATCTCCGGATCGCCCCGGAACTGCATCTCAAGCGCCTGCTGGTCGGCGGTTTCGAGAAGGTCTTCGAAATCAACCGCAGTTTCCGGAACGAGGGGGTGGACACGCTTCACAATCCCGAGTTCACCATGATGGAACTCTATGAAGCGTATCAGGATTACATGGGACTGATGGACGAAACCGAGGAGATGCTCTCCCACGTGGCCCGCGAGGTCACGGGGGGCACGTCCTTCGAATACCAGGGGCAGACCATCGACATGGCGCGTCCCTGGAAGCGCGTCTCGCTGTTTGAAGCGATCCGCGAGTATGCGGGGATCGACCTGGAACCGCATCAGAACGACCGGAACGCCGCGGCGGAACTGGCGGAAGGTATCGGCTGCGTCATCGAGGATGCGATGGGATACGGGAAGATCGTGGACGAGGTCATGTCGGACAAGGTGAAGCCGCACCTGCTTCAGCCGACGTTTCTGCACGATTACCCGCTGGAGATCTCGCCGCTGGCCAAGAAGAAGCGCGGCGCCCCGAACCTCACCGAGCGGTTCCAGCTTTTCGTCGCGGGCATGGAGATGGGCAACGCGTTCAGCGAGCTGAACGACCCCATCGATCAGCGCGAACGGTTCATGGACCAGGTGCGGCAGCGCGAGCGTGGCGACGATGAGGCCCAGTATCTTGACGAGGACTACATCACGGCGCTGGAAGTCGGGATGCCGCCGGCGGCGGGTCTGGGCGTCGGCATCGACCGCCTGACCATGCTGCTGACGAATCAGGCGTCGATCCGCGAGGTGATTCTGTTCCCGCAATTGCGGACCGTTGAGGCCCGCGGCGCCGTGACGCTGCCCGGTGGTCCGGAGGCGGCTGGCGGCGCGGAAACGAGTTGATGGTGCGGCGGTCTGCGCGGCCGCTGTGCACACGTGGTGCAGAAAGACGTTCGACGTGCGGTTTGAAGCGTTCATAGCGAGCCGGTACCTGCGGGGAAAGCGCAAGAGCCGGTTCGTGAGCCTGATCACGCTGATCTCGGTGGCCGGGGTGAGCGTGGGGGTCATGGCGCTGATTGTGGTGATGAGCGTGATGACGGGGTTTGACAACGAGCTCCGCGCAACCATCATCGGCAACCGCGCCCACCTCACCGTGATGGAATGGGACCATGACGAGATTGCCGAGCCGGACGAGGTCGAGGCCAGGCTCCGGGCGCTCTGCCCGGAGGTCCAGGGGGCGAGCCCGTTCATCGAAGTGCTTTCGCTCCTGAAAACGTTGCGGGGCGCCGACGGATCCCAGATCGTCGAGTTTGCCTACGTGGTCGGGGTGGACCCGGAAAAGGCGAGCGGCGTAACGCTGCTGGCGGAGAACCTCACGGACGCGAATGGCCGCACGCACGGCGTGGGGGCGCTGCCGGAATACAAGGAGATTGTGCTGGGCTATGTGCTCGCGAGCAAGCTGGGCGCCTACCTGGACACGCCGCTGATGATTGTGACGCCGCAGATGAAGAGCGGTACGTACATGACCCACCCGACCGAAATGCTCGTCAAGGTGAGCGGGCTGTCGCAGGCGCAAATGCACGAATTCGATACCGTGTACGGCTTCATCACGCTGGAAACGGCGAAGAAACTTACGGGGAAGGACGGCGTGGACGGAATTCAGCTGCGCCTGAATGACCCGTTCAAGGCGAAGGAGATTTCGGAACGGATTGAGGCGCACATGCCGGAGTACACGGCGGTGACGTGGTACGAAAGCCAGCAGGCCTTCTTCGATGCGTTGAAGGAGGAGAAGGTGGTGATGTTTATCATCCTGCTGTTCATCATCCTCGTGGCGGCGTTCAACATCACGAGCACCCTGATCATGGTGGTGATGGAGAAGCGGCGGGACATCGGCATTCTGCGCACGATCGGGGTGAGCAGCGGGTCGGTGTTGCGGCTCTTTGTGCTCGAAGGGCTGTACATCGGGTTGTCGGGGACGTTTGCCGGCCTGATCCTGGGGATTGTGCTTGCGCACAACCTGAATGCGGTGGCGTCGTTCATCGCGTGGATGATGGGCGTCGACCTGTTCAACTCGCAGATCTACTATTTCGATCGCATTCCCGTGGCCATCCAGTGGATGGATGTGGCCTGGGTGACGGTGTGCGCGGTGTTCCTGACGTTTTTGTCGACCATCTATCCGGCGTGGAGCGCGTCGCGCCTCGACCCCGTGGATGCCCTGCGCTATGAGTAACGAAACCAGGACTCCGGTAATCGAATGCCGCGGCCTCGAGAAGACCTACAACGACGGCAGCCGCGAGCTGCGCATTCTCCGGGGAATCGACCTTGCGGTGCACGACGGCGATCTGATGGTCATCACGGGGCCGTCGGGCGTGGGAAAGAGCACGCTGCTCCACATCATCGGGACGCTGGACCGGCCCTCGTCGGGCGATGTGCTGTTCCGGGGAACGTCGCTGCGGAAAACGGGCCGGGCGGCTATCAACCGCATCCGCAATGAAGAGATCGGGTTTGTCTTCCAGTTCTACCACCTGCTGCCGGAGTTCACGGCGCTTGAAAACGTGATGATGCCGGCGTTGAGCCGCGGAAAACGGCGGTCGCAGTGCCAGCCGCGCGCCGAGGAACTGCTGCGGACGGTCGGGCTGACGGAACGCATGGAGCACAAGCCGGGCCAGCTCAGCGGGGGCGAGCAGCAGCGCGTGGCCATTGCGCGGGCCCTGTTCAACGAGCCCAGCGTGGTGCTGGCCGACGAACCCACCGGCAACCTCGACGAACACACAGGCGAGGGCATCCTGGAGCTGTTGTACACGCTGAATGCGGAGCGCCGGGTCACGCTGGTCGTGGTGACGCACGACGATGGCATTGCCGGGCGGGCCGCCCGGTGGATCCATCTGCACGAGGGCCGCGCGGTCGTCAAGAAATGAGTGCGTGAGGGGAGGGTGCAGCCATGGGGTTCACGCGACGGCGGTTTCTGACAACAGCGGCGGGTTCCGCCGGACTGGCGCTGTCGCGCGCCTTATCCGCATCGGAAGAAGCCAATCTCCCGGGGACGTTCGAGCGGTTGGGCCGGGTGGCGCCGGCGGCGGGCCGCGATATCCAGGCCTCGCCGCTTTCGGTAGGGTTCGAAGTGCTGGATCGCAGGTGTTTCGATCCCGCGCGGGCGTATGCGCTTGTGGCGGACCTGGGCGTGAAATGGGCACGGTGCCAGACGGGCTGGTGCCGGTGCGAGACAGTCAAAGGCACGTACGATTTCGCGTGGCTGGATGCGGTGGTCGATGCGCTGCTGGCGGGCGGAGTGACGCCGTGGTTTAACCTGGGCTATGGGAACCGGCTGTACACGCCGGACGCGCCCGATGATTTCGCGGTGGGTTGGGCGCCGGTGTTCAGCGAGGAGGCCCTTGCGGGATGGTTGCGGTTTACGGAGCATCTGGCCCGGCATTTCAAGGACCGTGTGCGCCATTGGGAAATCTGGAATGAGCCGAACATCTCCCATTTCTGGCAGCCCGAGAAGCCGAATGCGGAAGACTACACCCGCTTGGTGGCAAGAACCGCGCCCGTGATCCGGGAACACATCGCGGACAGCTACCTCATTGGTGCGGCGCTTGCAGGGGTCCGGATCGACTACCTCAATGCTTGTTTCGAGCAGGGACTGGGCGGTTTCGTGGACGCGATCTCGTATCATCCATACCGGGCGATTCCGGAGGAGGGGTACGATCGCGATATGACCGCTTTGCGCGAATCCATCGCGACATACGCCCCAGGGCGCAAGCTTTGGCAGGGCGAGAACGGTTGCCCCTCGGTAGGCGGTCCCGAGAGCACCGGCGCGTTGTCGCAGCTCGAGTGGGACGAAACGCGGCAGGCGAAATGGTTGTTGCGGCGTATTCTGCTCGATTTGCGGTACGGTGTGGAGTTGACCAGTTATTACCATACCGTGGACCTGGTCGGCTATCGCGGCAAGACGAATTACAAGGGCCTGCTCCGTGGAAAGGACTATACGCCGAAACCGTCCTACTTTGCGTACCAATGCCTGTGCGCGCTGTTGGACGCAACGGCGCGGCCCACGGAGTTGCGCCTCGAGCTTATCGGTCAGGAGAAGGTGCAGTTGCAGGAGGCGCATTTCACACGGAAAGGCGAAGCCGTGTATGCCTATTGGTTCCCCGCCGATTTGCAGAAGCCGTGGCAACCCCGCACCCTCAGTATGATGCTCGGCACTCGCGAAGACGCGCTGCTTGACGACCCGGTCCTGGTGGACCCGTTATCCCAGGAAATCTTCCGTCTGCCGTCCGCGAAACACAGCGACGGCACGGTCATCGTTGAGAACGTGCCGCTTCGGGACTATCCCCTCCTGATCACCGGCGCGCGCGCTGTTCCGGTGGCCTGAAACAAACGGGGCCCGCCGGAACGAGCCCCGTTATCCGCGCTCAGATGGTCACACCTGCTCGGGCACCACATACGGTTCGCGGTAGGTGCGCTTGACGTAACTGTTGGCGTCGTCGTCGTTCACGAAACCTTCGGTGGCGGGGTCAATCTGCAACCGGCGCCCTGTGCGGTACGCAATGTTGCCGTAGTGGCAGAGCAGTGTGGAGAGGTGCACTTTCTCGATATCGGCGTTGGGCAGCTCGCGGGACCGCACGCAATCGATGAAATTGCCGATGTGGCCGTGGTTGGCGTCAGTAAACTCCCCGTGGGTGACGTTGACGGATTTTCCGTCGGCATCAAAGACTTCCCACCCGCCGCCGTGGCGGCCGAGCATCATGAACTGTTTGCTGCCGTAGATCTCGATGCGGGTGCCGCTGAACGGCCAGTTCGGCAGGGTGTCGAGGTCGCGGATTTCCATGGGGGTCTTGCGCATGTAGGGCGCCCACAAGACCTCCTCGAACACCATGGTCAGCCCGTCAAAGTCATAAATCACCGAGTGGGTATCGGGGCATTCCTGGTCGTCGTCGAAGAAGATCTTTCCGCCGCCCGAGGTGACGAACTTCGGGTAGTCCTTGTCGATGAGCCAGCGCGCGATGTCCATCTGATGGACGCCGTCGTTGATGATGTCGCCGCCGGAAAAGTCCCAGAACCAGTGCCAGTTGTAGTGGAACCGGTTGGGATTGAAGGGGCGGTTCGGGGCCGGCCCGAGCCACATGTCGTAGTCCACGCCCGCCGGGGGTTCACCATCGGGTTTCTTGCCGATGGCGCCGCGCTCCTTGCTGTTGATGACTCGGGCGAAGTGCACGGAGCCGAATGCTTCGGAGCGGATGTAGTCGAAGGCCTTGTGGCAGTACGGGGCGCTGCGGTTTTGCGCGCCGACCTGGACGATGCGCCCGTATTTCCGCGCGGCCTCGACCATTTTGCGGCTTTCCCAGATGTTGTGCGAGGTGGGTTTTTCGACATAGACGTCCTTGCCGGCCTGGCAGGCCCAGATGGTGCCGAGCGCGTGCCAGTGATCCGGCGTGGCATTGATGATCACGTCGACGTCTTTGTCGTCGAGGACTTCCTTGATGTTCTGGACGCATTTGGGGGCTTTGCCCTGGGTGTCCTCGATCAGTTTGGACCGGTCCTTGAAAATGCGGCTGTCGACGTCGCAGATGTAGGCGAGTTCGACGTCGTCGCGCTGGGCAAACCATTCTCCGAGGTAGCGGCCGCGCCCGAGCATGCCCATGCTGGCCGCAATGATTTTTTCGTTGGCGCCCAGGGCGTTGATTGAAAAGACGCCTGCACTGGCGGCGGCGGCGACCTTTCCGGTGCGGCTGAAGAACTCACGGCGGTTCATCGGTTTCATGAACGATCTCCTCGTACCCCGGCACGCGGGTGCGTGCGAATCTTCGGGTTCACGGCAGAGCTTCCCCGAGAGATTGACCCATATCGAACACGCATCCAGCATAGCAGACGGGGAGGCCCCATGCGAATCGGACGACAAGGGCCATAAGAGGGCAGGGCGGGGAGCGGGGGCCACGAAAAACCACTGTTCTCGGGTGGGCTCTCCGGCGGTTATTTGGCCGGAATTTCGCCCAGGGGCGCGGGTGACGGCCGCGTTTTCGGCCGGATCAGGCGGCGCTGTCGTGGATCGCCTTAAACATGGCGATGATGCCATTGACGGGGGAATTGGCCTGCAGGTTGTGAATGGCGTTGAACACGAAGCCGCCGCCCTCGTTGAAAATCGCGATACGTTCGCGGACCTGTCTGTAGACCTCGTCCGGGGCGCCGAAGGGGAGGGTGTGTTGCGTATCGACGCCGCCGCCCCAGAATACGAGGTCTTTGCCGAACTCGCGTTTCAGGGTCTGCGCCTCCATGCCCGCGGCAGAACACTGGACGGGGTTGAGGATGTCGAAGCCGGCGTCGATGAAGTCCGGGATCAGTTCGATCACGCTGCCGCAGGAATGGATGAACGTTTTCCAATGGGTATGCTTGTGAATGAAGCCGTTAATCTCCCTGTGGAAAGGCTGGTAAAGGTCGCGGTAGGCGGCGGGAGCGATAAAGGCGCCGTACTGCTGGCCGAAATCGGTGCCGGTCACAAACGCCACCTGCACGGCGTCGCCGAGAGCCCGGGCCAGGCGGTCGAGATTATCCAGCGCAATCGCGCATTGTTTTTCGAAGACAGCATAGACGTAATCGCGGCGTGCGATGGTGGACATGTACCATTCCTGGACGTCGCGAATGCCCTTTGTGCGTTTGAGCCACATGGCGGGGACGAGGGCGATGTCGCCGAAGCCGGCGCCGGGAACGCTCAACACGGCGCCCATGCCCCTGGCTCGGGCGACTTCGGCCTGGCGCACGTAATGGCGCAGGTCGTCCTCGCCGAGGGGGCCGAATTCCTGGAGATTGTCTTCGGGGTCCAGGGCGGTCTCGTCGATGGGGTTCTGACGGCAGATTGCGTCGAAATAGAACCCGTTCCGGGGCATGTAGCCGCTGGGAGGCACGGAGGTGTCCCCCTCGGGGTAGATGAACCATCCGCCGTTGCCGGATTCGGTCACGTTAAACCTGGCGGGCACCAGGACCTCGGTGCCGTCGAACAGAGTGAAGGGTTTCCAGGCCGTATTTTCGAAGCCGAAGAGGGTTCTGGGCCCCATAACGGGTACAACATCGATCCCGAGGGCTTCCTGCAGGGCCTCGTCGATCTCCCCGAGCATCTGGTAGGGATCAATCACTTTCACCCGGTAATCGTCAGCGCCCAGCAAGGCCTTGCGCAATTCAGTGACGGCCACGACGGACATGCCGGTTACGAGGGTACTCCCGAAATCCACGCAGACGCGGTCGGGCTGTTTGTGGGCCAGGGTGGCCTTCAGACGCTCGATTGACTTCATATGGGGCCTTCCTGTTGTTTCCGCAACGGCTCTTGCGAGGTCCTCTGCGCGGCGGCGCTCAGGCGTCCCAGGTCTCTTCAATTTCCTCCAGGGACTTGCCCTTGGTTTCGGGCACGTAACGCCACACAAACACGACGCTGACAATGCAAAGCAGGCCGTACACCCAGAACGGGAAGCCGTGGTTGAAGCGCTCGACCAGCCAGCGGTTTTCGTCCATCATGGGGAAGGTCTGCGAGACGACGAAATTGGCGGTCCACAGGCAGAAGGTCGCGATGGCCATGGCGCGCCCGCGGATTTTCGTCGGGAAAATCTCGGAGAGGATTACCCAGGTGACCGGACCGACCGAGAGCGCAAAGCACGCGATATAGCCCAGCACGAAGGCCAGCGCCCACGCCTCGATGTGATGCAAGGACGCCGCCAGGCCGAGGGCGAAAAGGCATATCGCCATGCCGGTCGAGCCGAATATCATGAGCGGTTTTCGGCCCAGGGTGTCGACGGTCCAGATGGCGATGAGCGTGAACGCCATGTTGACGCCGCCGACCACTACGGTCTGGAGCAAGGCGGAACTGGCCGCGGAACCCAGTTTCTTGAAGATCTCGGGCGCGTAATACAGAAAGACGTTGATGCCCGTAACCTGCTGAAGAATGGCCAGAGCCACGCCGATCACCAGAGCGATCCGCATGCCGGGACGAAAAAGCTGCGCCATCGATTCGCTTTTGTGCGAGATCGTCCGGGCAATCTCGTCTAATTCGCGTTCGGCATGTTGGGGACCGCCGATGCGTTGGAGGATACGTCGGGCCTCGCTCGTGCGCCCCTGTTTCACCAGCCAGCGGGGCGTGGGGGGGACGAAAAACAGAAGGACCATCAGGGCGAATGCGGGAAGCGCTTCCGACCCGAACATCCATCGCCACCCGCGCGCCACGTTCCAGGCCTCGTCGCCCTGGAGGGAGATGTAGTAGTTGACGAAATAGACCACGAGCATGCCGAAGACGATGGCGAACTGGTTGAGCGAGACCATGCGCCCGCGGATCTGCCGGGGCGAGACCTCGGCGATGTACATGGGGGACGTCATTGAGGCAATGCCGACGCCAATGCCTCCCACGATGCGGAAGATGACGAATTCGGCCAAGGTGCGTGGAAACGCCGTGCCGAGCGCGGAAACGAGAAACAGCACGGCGGCGAGGATAAGGGCGCGGCGCCGGCCCAGCCTGTCGCTGACCGGGCCCGCGAGCACCACGCCCAGGATGCAGCCCAGCAGGGCCGATGAGGCCGCCCAGCCTTTGAGCGTGGGACCCAGGTCAAAACGGCTTTGAAGGGCCCCGATGGCCCCTGAGATAACGGCGGTGTCGTATCCAAACAGGAAACCGCCCAACGTGGCCACCAGGCAAATGCCCAGTAAATAGGCGACACTGCCCTGTCGGACCAGCGAGCCTTCGCTCATGCGTTTTCTCCGTGGACGTCGTTTGGGGTGTGTTCGTCCGCATGGGCCGCTGGCGCGGACGGCGCCGGTTCCGGTTTGCCCCAGGTTCGCCAGCACCAGTGGAGGATAACCAGGCTTGCAAGCGCGGCGGGAACGATGGCCAGTTCTATCCACCACAAGGAGAACTTGCCGATGTTCCCCGAGATGTGGGCCGCCCCCGCGACGGAATCGATGTAGGTGAACAGAACGAAGCCCCCCACTACCATCCCGATCCGGCGCTTGGTCACGCCGAGGAGGACGAGCGTGCGCGACGACATATGGCACAGGATGGCGAGCACCCGTTCGGCCGTGCCGATGAGCCACGCCAGTTGCGTCGTGTCCTGGATTTTCCCGGCGGCTTCCGCCGCCTTGGCCACCTCGGGATGGTCAACGAAACCGAACACGAGGCCGGCGGCCACGGCGCTCACGCCGAGCAGCATGGCCTCGAACGCCCCCGCGCCGGCGCCCACGGCCGTGGCGGTGCCCGCATCACGGCCCGGCGCCCGCCACAGGAGCACCAGCAGCAGCGTCAGGCCAATTTCACAGAGGCTGGATTCGAGGCCTACGTATAAGCCTCCCAGGGTGACGTAGAGCCCATGTGGAAGGTGTGTTTCGAGGAACTTGACCACGGGGGCGTTGGTCAGGAGGGCAATCACCACCTTGATGGCGACCGCCACCACCCACAATCCAACGCCGACGGCAAACCAGCGGAACTCCGCCCTGGAGATCCACCACCACAACAGGGCGGCGGCTGCCCCCACCACGACCATCCCCATACCCGAGACCAGGTAGGTGACAACAAACGGATCCATGTTTTTCCCCTCTCCCCGGGTTCGCGGGACAACGGTCCCGCGGTGAACCGGACCCGGCCCTCGTAGCGTGGAAGACCGTGGAAGGCCCCCCTGGCTCCCATGGCGCCATTCAACGCCCGCGCGGGGTTCCGTGTCAACCGTGCATGGAGGCGGCACGGCTTGGCCATCCCTGCCGGGGCACGGGGCCTCACGGCTCGTGGCGGAGTCTGGGGCGCGGGGGGCCGGCATAGGGTATTGCGCCGAGCTGGAGTCCGCGAGCCGGGACAGCGACCAGAGCGGGGTCATCAGTCTGGGGCGGGGTGATCATGCCGTAATAGCGGCCCATCCAGTAGGCGTCGAGCCAGCCGCCGGGATCGGCGACCACCGCGCCCCCGAGCGTGCCGTCCAATCGCATGAAATCGCCGTCCCACCGGTTGGGTTCGGCCTCGCGCGGGGTGAGGGGTTTGCGTCTCTCCGCATACACGCGGCAGCCCTTCGGCGGGAAAAGATCGTCACGATGCGAATTGGTATAGGAGTGGCGGCGCAGGTCAAGGGGCCAGGCGCGGAGGTGGTCGACGGCGCGCCGGGTTTCGCAGTCGTTGCCGGTGAGGGCGCCGTAGATGAAGTTGAACCACGGCACGGCTTCGATGCGCTTCACTTCCCAGCTTCGTTCGAGGCTCCGCAGCCAGAGCGTCTTGAGCTCGGCGTCGGTTTCATGCTGGATCAGCGGAAAATAGGCGTAGAACGCGAGACGGTCGTCGAAATGCGTGAAGTAGCCGGGGTGAAACGTCAGTTTCTGGCGCAGGATGTCGTCGAAGTAGTTCCATCCAATGAGCCGGTTCCGGGCCTCCTGGAATTTCGGGTCGCGGGTGAAGTGCCAGGCCGTGGTCATGTAGTTGAAGGCTTCCATGCCGTTGAGCCCGCGCGCGTAGTAGCCGAGCGGGGTCTGCAGGTATTCAGGGTCCCAGCGCGCCCATCGTGTCGGCTGGCCGTCCACGTCGCGGAGGCAGAAGCCGTTGTCGGCGATGTGTCCGATGACGCGGTGCAGGTGCTCGGTGGCCCAGGGCCGTTCCTCGTCATTGGCGACGAGTTGCAGGAAGATGGTGGTGGCGTAGACGTGCGCGTCGATCTCGTCGCTGGAGGTGTCGCCCTTCCATTCCCAGACGCCGTCGGGTGTGGGGTGCCATTCGGCGGGGAGGCCGCCGGAGCCGTGCTGCGCCTTGAGGCAGGGTTCGTTGACCGCGTAGATGGAGCGTGCCGGGAATCCGTCGATGGGGGTGATTTCCTCGCTCCATACCATGGATTTCATCATGTTGACGGCCTCGGCCCGGGCTTCGGGTTTGCCCGTGACGGCGTATTCGAAGCATTTGGCGCTGAGATAGTGGCTGCTGTAGCCGACGTCATTGTCGCTGACCTCGCGCTGCCACTCGCCGTCGATGAGAAAGAGGCTGTGAATGAATCCGAGGCGTTTCTGGCCCCATTCCTCGAGCCAGCGCTCGTAATAGGCGGCTTTTCTGGCGAGGGTGAAGGGCTCGTAGGTGATGATGCCCAGGCCGCCGTCGGTGGCCAGATAGACCACGTTGTGTCCGCAGGCGATGGCATTGATCTTGTCGTGAGGAATCCAGCGGGGGTATCCGAGGAACTGATATTCGCCGCCGGTATTGCGAATGGCCCCGCGCATCGTGCCGATCCACAGGTCGCGGTTGAATCCGCGTGCCAGGCAGGTTGTGTCTTCATAGCAGAGGCCGTCTTCGCCCTGGATGGCGTGCCAGGTCATGCCGCGCAACAGGCCGAGGCCTTCGTCGGTGGCCAGGTATAGACGGCTGCCGACGGCCAGCATGTCGCGGATCGTGCAGCCGCGTTCGAGGGCGCCCCAGTCGGTGATGTTCTCGTACACGAGCCGCCCGCGCTCGAGGAGGCCGACCCGCCGGCCGTCGTGGACGTAGACCGTGCCGCTGTAGGGGGCGAGCCCGAGCAGGGGAGTGGGGCTGTTTTCCGCCAGCGGGACCGCCGTGTCGCCGTCCATCGCGTACAAGGCCTTGCCCGACGTAAACACAACCCGGCCGTTGTACACGCACATGCCGGTCACCGGCATGGCGGTCACGCGGGACCACGAGACCCCGTCAAAGCGCGCGAGGCCGTCGGGAGACGCGGCCCAGAGGGCCTCGTTGAAACACTCCAGGTGCGTGATGTTGCGGAGCGGGGTCTCGAGCCGCTTCAAGGCGTCTTCTTCAACCACGGCGACGCCCTGTGCGTCGGCGGCATAGGCTTTTGCGTTGAACACCGCGACGGCGTTCACGGGGGCTTTCGTGTCGATCAGGCTGCCCACTTCCTGCAAGTAGACGTCGTCCACCATGGGTTCCCACAACGGATTGGCGGGAATGGCCAGTTGCCCGGCGGCCGAAACGCCGGCCCAGGTGAATGTGATGGCGGCAACAAGAGAGACGGGCTTGATCATGGCGAGAGCCTCCTCCAGATTTCGCCAGGTCCGACGGGCGCGAATGCAGGCGTCTGTGAACCGCATCATACCCGAAGCCGGGCCGGAAGCGACAGGGGCCGCTCGGGCCGGCAGCGGAGCGGTTGCGTTGTGGGGAGGCCCAATGGCGA
>JAAYAQ010000275.1 GCA_012719295.1 Candidatus Hydrogenedentota bacterium
ACCAGCGAGAAGGATGCGCGGGCGTTTTATGCCACCATCACCCGGATCAATCCCCAACTGGGCATGCTGATGGATGGGGCCATGAAGGCCGGCGAGTCGTTCGCGTTCCTCAAGAGTTCTCTGGGCCTCTGGACAATCGGGGCGGTGGTGGCGATCGGGGCGGTGGTGAAGGCGATTCAGTTCGTCCGCGAGGAATCCAAGAAGGCCCAGCAGCAACTCGATGACCTGGCGGCGGCCAACGAGCGAATGCGATCGGCGGCCCGGGCCCGCGAGGGCGGCGTGGCGGCGACCATGGCGGCGGCGGGGATGCCCGCGGCGGCCACGCCCAAGGCGCGGAGCATCGCCGAGCGGCTGGCGGAGCAGGGCATCGACCCCACCACCGCAGCCCAGGCGGCGCCGTTCCTGGTGACGCCCGAAGGCGAGGCGGCGACCGACGCCGATGAAGCCTTCCGCATGGCCGCGGCCATGCAGGCCGGGCAGATCCAGCCGAGCGAGGCCCGGACGCCCGAGCAGGCCCGCCGGGCGCGCGAGCGAATGCAGCGGCAACTGGCCCGCCAGAGGCGGCGGAGAACGCGGCGGACCAGATCGCAGAGCAGCAGGCCAAGCGGGCGGAGGAACTGGCCACTGGGCGGAGCGTCGAGGATATCGCGAAGTATCTGGAGGATACAGAGGGGTTGACCGGTGAGGAGGCGAAAGAGCGAGCGACGCGCATCCAGGAGGAGTTGCAGGGCCGCCGCCGCGCACGCCAAGCAATCAGTTCGTTGGGGATGCCGTATGGAGGGATGGCACCGGCTGGTTTGGTGCCAGCCCCGATCCCCGCGGAGGATGATCCCCAAACGGCGGTCATCCGCGATCGCGCCCGCCAGGCCCGCGAGCAGGCGGAGCGGATCGGCCCGCAGGCGGCGGCGCCGACCATCATAAACAAGTTCTACGGCCACACTTTCACCGGTGGAGCCGCCGACCGGTTCGCTACGCATCAAAGATTCCTTGGTTAATGGAGGCGTGGCGAAAAGCATCCAAACAGTGTACGAAAATCCGCCCCGGCGCGTGGCTGGGGCACAGTCACGAAGCGAGGTGTCATATGGTGACCTATGTGAGCAGCGAATCAGGGAGTTCCCTGGAAGGCGGGCCACGGCTGGCCGACCTGGCTCAAGGCTTGCGGCGGGCCAGTGTGCGGCTTGGCCTGGCGGTGGAGCGATTGGCGGGCGGCGGCAAGGAAGCGGACGAAGCGGGGCAGGAGGTCTTACGAGAGGTCGCGGAGTGCCTCGACGCTCTTGCTAATGAGGCGGAGTGGCTCGCCCATCTCGGTGCAACCATGATCCGGCTGTTGCCGTCGGTGCACGAGCGGCTCGTGAAGCACGTTACCCCTGTTCCACAGCGCACGGCGCCGGCGGTGGACGCGCTCACTGACGGGCCGCTGACGCCCGGCGTAATGGCTGCAGTGTTCGCCAACGTCGCGGTTGCACGGGCGGTGCGGACTGGTATGGAGGCGACGGAGGCTTGCGCCGAGTGGGGATCGCTGATCGGCGCCGCACTGGGCAGTGGTCAACCGGATGGGCAGTCTTCGGTGCCGGGCCAGTCCCCTGGAGCCCACTCGCGACTGCTCCGCCAACTCGTGGCCGACCTGGCGTGTCGGCCGGTGGACTTCCTCAGCGCCCTGTACGGAGAGCTCCAGGTGGACACCCCGCAGACCGAGCCGGCGGTGGCCGGCTAACGAACGCTGGAGCGTCGCGAGGCGCTCCGGGCTGGCCGCCTGGTGTTCAAGTACCGGGCGGCCAGCCCGAAACGCCTCGTGTTCGGCGGGTCATCGAAGACCCGTCGAACAAGATCCGGCGGGCCATCGCGGCTCGCCGCGAACGCAACTCCGCCCGGATGCTGAGGTCCGCAACGGTCCCCACATCCGGGCTTAAAAACCCACTACAAGGGGTTGCGAAGACTCCCCGCAATGACCGGGACTGCCATATTTCGCTGCGCTCTGTCACAATTAGTTGCGCTCTACA
>JAAYAQ010000043.1 GCA_012719295.1 Candidatus Hydrogenedentota bacterium
ACCACGAGGGTCGTCATGATGGTCATGGAAAAGGTGTTCAGATCGACTAGCTGGGCGACTTCGGGCAGCAGTTCCGGCCATGTTGACACGCGTTCATCCACTTGAGCTGTGGTGGCAATGCCCTCTCGCGTCTCCACAGCCTCGCTGCCGGGTTCTAGAAAGAATGCTCGTTCGAAGTACACCTGTGGCTCGTTCAAGTCTGCCGCGGCCGTGAGCGTCATGAATGAGACGCCTGCATCAAACCTGTCGATTCCCGTGTCAAAGATGCCGCCTACTCGGAACTCGCGGTGTTCCGACGGCGTCGTCAGCAGCACGACGTCTCCCACTTTCAGAGACAGCTCCCGCGCACAGCCCGCCCCGATCACCAAGTCTGAGGGACGCTCGAAATACCCGCCTTCTCTCACGCTCCGTCGGATAGGAGTGAATTCAGATTCCTGTTCGGGCGCCACCGCCCAGATCGTAGTCGGCGCCGTCGCCCGATCGCTTTGGAGCATCGCGGTGAAACGGCAACGCCGCAACTGGCCGGCCACCGCCGCGTCCGGCGGCCCTTCGCCGACGGTGCGTACGCGCCGCATAGCTTCAGCCATACGCATCGGGCCCGCAACGCCTGCCACATGCCCGGCATGCATCGCAACCGCGTTTTGAATCATGGTGTCGTTCACGCCAACCATGATGGCCCCGAGCACGACGAGCGTCCCAATGGCAAAGGCCATGCCGAGCAGGGTGATGCCCGTCCTCCTGCGTCGCCGAAGGCATGATCGGAGAGCAAAACGAAGCCAGAACATCACACCAGAATTCCCTGCTCCTCAGCCCGGCGCTGCGTTGTTTCGAGCTCAAATCCGAGGGTTCCCATGATGACGTGGGTCAGCGCCGTCGCGTGAATCGGCTCCAGCCCCGGAACGTTGGCGCACAGAAGTCGCTCCGCCTGCCCGAACAGGCGCAGGGCGTGCGCAAACGTTCGCGAGCGGGCAGTCGTCAACTCGGAGGCCGCGCAGTCGGCACTCGGTCCTGCTCCCTCTCTTCCTTCAAGGAATGCGGCCGCTGCGTCGCGTTCCTCCGCCACGTCTCCGTGGAGGGCGTAAGAAATGACCATGTTGCATTGCGCGCGTTCCAAGTCGCGCGCCGTGTCTTTGATGTCGTCCAACGCCTGGCACGCAAGCCCCACTCGGCACAACGCGTCGTTCACCCGCTTGCACCGCCCGGGGTCGACGCCACCCATCTCCTGGATCAACGTCAGCGGCGCCTCAAAAAGAAGCCCCGTCTTCCTGTAGTGAATGTCTGCCGACACCTCGGCGGGCGTATAAACACGAATGGCCTTTCCCGCTTCCTCCTCGTGCTCCTCGATCCCGCTTGGCATCAGGACATCGAGTACTTTGCGCGCCAACTTCTTCGCGTGGTCCGCCGACACGAGGCGCTCTTCAAATGCGTCCAGCGCCAGCTCGAAAAGCACGCGATCGGCCGTCATGATCGTAAGGACGGAGCGAAACTTGGTTCCATCTCCCGGCAAGTCAAAAGGGATCACCTCCTTGAACTCGTCGTCGAGAAGGTTGTCACATCCCGTCACCAACGCCCGCATGCACTGATTCACCATCGCGTAAAACCTCACCGCACGCTCCGGCAGTCCCAGTGTTTTGGTCGCGAGAACAAAGAGGGTGGAGAACAGGTTTCGCTCGACACGCAGCCCCTGGTCGTCCGGCGGCCTGAAGCCGCACGACGCACCAAGTGAATTGGCGCACCGCGCGTGAAAATCCTGCACGGTGGCCCGTTGGACCTCGTAACTCTCGCGCCAATCCACCCAGTTCATGAGGACCTCGAGGTCTTCGTTCACACGCGTGCCTTTCCTGCTGACAGAACGCTGATATAACCTGAAAAACGGGCGTGTCTCTCGGCCTGGCCGAATCCCGCTTTCGGAATGAGGCGCTCCATCATACCGTCCATGTTTTCCTTGATCTCAGGCTGACGAAACAGCTTCCAGGCCGTCGCCGACATCGCCCACCCCAGAAGCGTGTACGGGCGATCCATGTCCGCGACGACAAGC
>JAAYAQ010000276.1 GCA_012719295.1 Candidatus Hydrogenedentota bacterium
ACTCGTGGGCATGGCCGCCTTCGGCATGGGACGTTGCAGCCTGCAACTCGGGCAATTCGAGCAGGCCTCCCGCCTGTTCGACAAGGCGGCGGAACTCATTCCCGAGCTCAAACCCCAGATTGCGGCGATGATGCCACGGAATACGTGATGACGTGCGTGTGCGCCCGCAGAGAAAACCGCGCTTGCACCCCATACTGCTTTCGTTTACAATCACTCGCGTCGGGGACACAGGGGAACACGATTGGGGGGCACCAGAGACACCACGAGCCATTCAATGCCTGCGCACAACGCGTCAAATCTCGAAATACTTGAATTTATCATTTTAAGAAGGCTCGCCTCCAAAACAAAGGCCACGGCGGGGAAAAACTTAATCCTTATGCAAGGCTAAGGGTTTGGGAGGCAAGAGCCTGTACAGGGGGATAGGTCCCCCGAGGGGATTTGTTGACACGTGCGGGAACCCGTGCTAGAATGGTGAAACTGAAGGACTTTGTGGTCTTGAAGTGCAACGTCGTCTAACGGAGGTTTTTCCAATGGCTGATGACAAGCCGAGAAAAGGCAACGGCATTCCTGAAGAGGAAGAAGGCGCTGGGGGCGGCCGGTTCGAAAGTGATAGCGGCCTGGGAAATCTCCCTCCGTTGAGTGATTTCGAATCGGCGGCGGACACATCCGACACGAATCTTCCTCCTCTGGATGCAAGAGATTCGGGGGGCGACATGATCGAGGATTCCGGGGTGCCCAGCGGATTGCCGCCCATCAGCGACATCCCCGTCGAGACCCCCATCCACTCCCCGAAAGGACCGTCCGGTCCGCCGGATTTTGAATCCCCAAGCGCGTTCGACACGCCCATGTCCGCGTTGGACGCTTCGCTCGATACGCCTCAGCCCGAAACCGCGTTCCAGGACCTTGCCGCGGACAGCGATTTCACGCCCGAAACGCCCGAGCTGGGTCCCGGTCCGGATTCGGACATGGAGACGCCGCTGTTCGACAGTGCGTTCGGCACGCCGGAAACGCCTCACGGCATTTCGGGCACGGGCGCACCCACGCGGGCAATGCAAACACCTATGTTTGGGGCGGATGAAGACATGGGCTTTGACGAAGGCGCGTTTACCCCGGGTTCCGACAGAGGGTTCACCTCCTCGACCCCGGCTCCCGATTTCGGCACCGAATCACCGGAAACGGCGGGCGTGGCCGCACCGCCGCCGCAGTTCGCTCCCCAGCCGCAGATGCCGCCGCCCATGGCGGCTGCGCCGGCAAGGGGCGGCGGTGGCATAAGCACGCTGGCCGCTATCCTGCTCGCGCTCGTGGTTGGCGCCATTGGTCTGGCCGCCGGCTACTTCCTGTGGCCCACGCTTCAACCGCGGATCGGCCTCAGCACCAACCCGCTGCAAGAGCAGTACACCCGGTGGGAAAATGAAGTGCCGGGGCTGCAGCAGAAGGCCAGCCAGTTGGCCGAGATCCAGACGCAGCTCGATCAAATCGGCGGGATCAAGGACCCCAACGAACTTGTGGCCGAGATCAAGCGTCTGACGGACGAAAAGGCCGGGTTGGATAAGCAGGTCGCCGATGCCCAGCAGCAGGCGCAGTCCGCTCAGGAACAACTGGCCAAGGTTCAGCAGGATCTGGCCACCACCGAAAAGAACCTGGAAGAGAAACTCGACGCCTATGCCGAGGCGGACTCGGACTACGAGGAACTGCTCAACCAGATCTCCATCGTGCGCGCTCGCGACAACGGGCTGCGCGCCGAAGTCGAACGCCTGGAAGAACTCGTGGGCACGCTCGAGGAATCGAATGCGCGGCGCGTCGCCACGAAAGAAGCGCTGTCCCACGCTACGGAACGCCTCGCGGTCACCCTCAAGGAGGGCATGATCCTGGTGCCTCCGCGGTTCTCGGTCCAGAACAGGACGGAGAGCCTCAACGCCCTTCAGGAGAAGCTGAAGAGCGTGCAGTGGGTCACGCCGGAGTTGCTCGAGGAATTCACCACGCTGTACAACGACGAACTCGAGATCGCCAGCACCCGCGCGTACTTCTTTGCGCGCATTCCCATGGAGGACCGCTTCGGCGTCACCCACATGAAATGGGCCGAGTGCGTGATGAACGGCAACTGGAGCGTGTTCTACCGGACGCTTGACGGCGCCAATATCGGCACCTACGAGAACGTCGCGCAGTCGGGCCCGCCCGTGTACGAATACCGCGACTTGCTGCCGCAGGAAGTGCAGAAATCCATCGAGAACACCATCATCTCCTCGCGCACCGAAGACTACGAGACCCAGGTGCTTGCGCTCGCGGATCGTCAGGCGGAACTGGAAGTGAAGACGCATTTCCAGCGCGTCTTTGATTCCATCGAGTAGCGCTCGCCCTTTCTTTGCGCCGGTCACGGCCGCACGGCAGCCCGTGCGGCCGTTTTTGTGTGTACGCGAATAGGTGGACACGCCGGGGTGTAGTTTACGGGGGAACTGGGACCGCGCGTGCGGGCCTCGGAGGGAGCTGACGTCAGATGGCCACACAACCGTTCGAAGAAAGACAGGCCTTTCACTGGATCATCTATGCGGGTCTCCTGCTCACCCTGGGGGGCATGTTCGCGGCGGTCCTCACCGCCTCCGCGGTCAACGGTGAAAGCCTCGATCCCGGGCAGAGATGGTCGACGTTGGCGTGGATCGTGTTTCCCTGTCTGATAGCCGTGAATGTCCTCTTCATGCGCACGAGGGTCGATGGACATGAGCTTGTGGTCCAGTTCGGCTACTGTTTCCCCATATACCGGAAGCGAATCCCGTTGCAGGAGATCCGGCGGGCCCGCGTGGTGGAATACCGCCCCATCCGCGACGCGGGCGGCTGGGGCATCCGTTTCGGCCGCTTCGAGCAGGAACGATGCCGCTTCCTCAACTGCCGGGGAAATCGCGGCGTCCTGCTGGAAACCGCCCGCCTCCGGTGCATCGTTGGGTCACAGCAGCCCGAACGGCTCCTCGCCGCGGTGAAACCCGGCGCGGCGCCCTCCGGCATGTCCGGCTGACCCGGGCACGCCGGCTCCCACGCCCTGCGGAACACGCGCCCTACCCCGCCATGCGCTGATTCAGACGGTACACAAAAGCGAGTATCTCAGCGACCGCGCGGTACAACGCTTCCGGAATCTCGGTGTCCACGTCCAGACGCGACAGCACCGCGACGAGATCCGGGTCCTCGTGGACGTACACGCCGTTCGCCCGGGCGACCTCGATGATACGCTCGGCCAGAAGCCCGGCCCCCTTCGCCACAATACGGGGCGCCGCGTGCTGTTCGGCGTCGTACCGGATAGCCGCCGCTTTGCGCCGCTGATCTTTCCGGTTCCCGGGGTTCATGCCCGCATATCCATGCGCGCCCGTTGCCGTATGAGTTCGCCCACCTCGTGCAGACGGTCGCCCGGCCACAGCCCGAACCGCACGTGGGCCGCGTCAAAACCCGAGGCGGCCAGTGCCTCCACGAACCCCTCCTGCTCGCCGCGCAGGGTCTCCAGCGCTTCCGGCTCGGTCGCACGGACCAGACACGCGCAGCGGCCATCAGTCATCTTCAGGACGATCCACAGGTCTCCCAGGCGCGACAGCGACAGGTCCATCGCCACGGTACAGTTCCGCGGGTCCAGGCGTCTGCCCCCGCCGCGCTGTTCCCCCAGAAAATGCACGTGCAGCCGGTGAACCCCGGTCTGCCCGAGCGTGGGGATATCAAGGTAGACGTACGGGACCTCGAGCCCTCTCAGATTCTGCAGGGCGGCGCCGGTCAAACGGTCGAGCACGCGCGCGGCCGCGTCCTGGAATCCTCTGAGCCGGCCTGCGCCGCGGAGAAAACGGCCAAACGTCTCCTCGCGCCGCACGCGCATCAGCAAGGCCCGCAGGTCGTCATCGGCTTCGGTCAGAACCTCGTCCAGACGCCCGGACTGCATGGCAAGCGCCAGCCGGCCCTCGACCGTGCGCCCGGCGCGGCGCCACGCCTGCAGGATGGCCCCCAGCTCGCGTCCGCCCGCAAACACCAGCGTGTTGACCAGGAGGCTGAAATTGTCGGCTGCCTGTTGCGGCAACGCGCCGGCCCGCGCGGCATCGTTCATCGCGCTGGCCAGGGTCTGGAGGTCGGCGCCCGTCTGCGCGTCGGAGAGAAAGAGCGAAAGCACATTCCTTACGGCGCCTTCGCTGGCCGGCATGGATTGATGCAGCACGTGCGCCGCGTCCTCCGCCGCGCCCAGCGCGGAAAGGCTGTCGAGCACGGACGCCACCACCTGCGAAAGCGATGGGGCGGGACCGGACCGGCCGGCCGCTGCGGCGGGTTGAGGAACCAGGCGTATCTGGAGGCCCGAATCCACCCGCAGCACTTCCCCGCTCACCACCTGGCCGGGCTGAAGTTGCGGCAGGTCTCCCACGGCCACGCGCGTGCCGCCAATCACCACCGAGAGATCCCCGGGCTGGCCCTGGAGCACCGCCTGGAAGGCCTGCCCCACCCGCAGCCCGGAAGGCAGCCCCTGCGACCCCGTGACCGGAATCACGAACGGCTGGATCCCTCCGGGACCGGCCATCTCATTCTCCCCGGTCTTTGCGGAGATTCAGGATCAGGCGCACCTCGCCTTTCCCCAGGCCGAGTTCCCGCGCAATCTCGGATACGCTCATGCCGACGTCGCTGTATTCATAAATGCGTTTCTTCAGCGGCGTGGTGCTTGCGCGGCCGTTGCCCCCGTCTCTTTCCGCATCCTCTTTGCGGGGCTTCGCATCCGCCGGGGTCGTTTCGAGGTTCAGCAGGGCGCGAAACGCGTTTCGCGCCGCTTCCGCGTTTTCCGGCGTTTCGGGCGGCGCCGAAACGGGCTCCGGCTCAGGTTCCTCGGCTTCTTCACCGGAATCCAGGCCCACCCAGTTGTCCAGCACGTTTTCGGGCGGTTCCTCGAGCGCCGGCCGCGCCAGCGCCTCCAGGGTGGACGGAGCCGCCGGCGCATCTTGCGCGCCATCGCGGGCAGCGGCATCCCCCGCTTCCGCCCCGCCGCCGGCCGCCGGCCCGGGATCGGTCCGCAGCGCGGCCAACTCCGCTTTCGCGGCGGTCAATTCGTCGGCGAGCCCGCGCGCCGTTTCGCGCATCTCGCGTAGATCGTCAAGCGCCGTATCGACCACCGTCTTGATGTAGCGGACCTTCTTGTCGAGACTGACATTGAGTTGACGGGCGAGGTCTTTCTGCTGTTCCAGGATGTCGCGCATCGTCTGAAACATGATCATCGTATTGGTGAGATCGTTCTGGGCGTTCCGCGTGCTCGCGAAACGCGGCCCGCGCTCCCGCATGCGAAGCACCTTCGTGGCGATAAACACCACGACCAGCACGGCGGCCAGGAAGGCCAACAGGATCGCCGTCACGTAGAACACGTTGATTCTGACGGAAAGGTACTCAAGCATGACCCGCTCGCCCTGCGTACTTCACGTGCTTCCGTCCAGCCACAGAACACACGCACCCACCATGCGCCTCCTCACACCGTTACGTCAAAGTGCCGGCCGCCCTCATCCGGCGGCTTCTTCCTGTCGGCGGCGCCATACGCCGCGCCGCCCGCCTCTTCCTCCGGCTCCGGGCGCCGGGACCGGCGTCCCGAAAAGGGATTCCGCCGCCGTCCATCGCGCTCGATCTCCCGGTGCTCCGATTCATGACTCTGCCGGACCTGCGTCTCATCCCGCATGCGGTCTTGTTCCGCCGAATCGGCCACGCGCTGTTGCGCCGCCAGCGACAAGCGGTCGGTGAGCTGCTGAATCCGTTCAGCCGCCGCCACCCGGGCCATCTCGGTCTGAAGATCGACTGGCTGAGGCATCTTGCACCTCCCGCTGCCGGACTGTCTTGCGAAGCTTCTTCATGGCAGCGCTGTGAATCTGACAGACGCGCGATTCCGATACCTCCAGCACCGCGCCTATCTCTTTCAGCGTCAACTCTTCGTAGTAATATAAGTTTAACACTTTCTGCATCTGTTCCGGCAGGGCGAGAATGGCTTCCACCAGGAGTTCCTGCCGTTCGTGCGCCAACGCCACCGTTTCGGGCGTGGGCATGTCGTCGTCGGTGGTCACATCGACTTTTCGCGTCTCGGAACCCTTCTCGGCGGGGAGGTAGTCGTCCAGCGAAAGGACATGAGCCGTCTGGAGTTGCATCTGCACGTCCTCGACCTGCTCCGCCTCGATGCCCAGCGTTTCGGCAACCTGCTCCGGCGTGGGCTCGCGGCCCTGCTCGTGGCGCAGCTTTTCCTTCGCGGCGCCGATCTTGCGCGCCATCATCCGCAGCGAGCGGGGAGCCCAGTCCAACGAACGGATCTGATCGATAATCGCGCCGCGCACCCGGATGGAGGCGTACGTCGCGAACTTGATGTCGTGGGTATGGTCGAACTTCTCGATGGCATCGAGCAGGCCCAGAACGCCCCAGCCGACCAGATCGTCCATGTCCACGCTGGCGGGCACATGAATCGCCATGCGTCCGGCAATATAGCGCACCACCCGCATGTGGCGCACGATCAACTCCTGACGGGCGCTCTCGTCGCCGTTCTTCTTCCACCGCTCCCAGAGGCGCTTCTCGTCGTTTGGCGCAGTCACCGCAGGCTTTCGATGCGTTCGCTCGGACTCACGATCTCCGTAATGCGCAGCCCGAACTTCTCCTCAACAACGACTACGTCGCCGCGGGCAATCAGTTTGTTGTTCACGAGCAGTTCCACCGGCTCGTCAATGGAGTGTCCCACATCGATGATCGAGCCGGGCCCGAGTTCGAGCACCTGGCCCAGGGGCATCTCGATCCGGCCAAGCCGCGCCGTTACCGTGAGCCCGATGTCCAGGATCATGTCGATATTTCCCGGCAACTCGCGGGAGAGCGCCTGAGACGCCCTGCGCTCCCCTGCCGGCGCGCCAAAACTGTCCTGCACGATGTCCTTCACTTCCTGTTCCATGCCCCGCTCCCCCCCGGCGCCCGCCAGAACGGCGTCCGCAAGCGCCTGCGAAAACAGCAGCGTCCCCCGCCCCCCGTCCACGGCGTCCGGCACGGTGTAGGAAAACCGAACCAGCGCCGGCGCCGCGCCCAGCGTCTGCGATAGCGTCTGCGCCTCGTCGGGAGTGGCCAGCCTGACCTTCACTGGCTGCAAGGCCACCGTCTTCCCGTACCGTTCCTTGAAATGGCCG
>JAAYAQ010000044.1 GCA_012719295.1 Candidatus Hydrogenedentota bacterium
CCTCGAAGAAGAGCTGTCGCGCAAGGTGGAGCATCTGGACGGTGACGCGGTGGAAATGGAAGCCGCGATCCGCCGAAACAAGAACCTGGTACGCGAAGGCGAGACGATTTACCGTGTCGAACTGCCGCCGGAGATCGAACCGGGCGGCGCACCGCGTTCTCAGTAGTCGGACCGGTTTGAGGTAAGACTGCTCTGACACACGAGATACAGCTAAATAGCCAGGAAGAAGCCGTAAAGCTTCTGGGGCGAAACGGCGAACTGCGCAGGCGCATCCAGGACGAGGCGGCGGTGCGGATTGTCGACCGCGGAGTCAAGGTCGTCGTCGTGGGCGACGACGCCGAGACCGCGCTGGTCGGCCAGATGCTGGATGAGATGCTGGTCGCCGTCCGCAAAGGCCATACCCCGAGCGCGTCCGACGTGAGCTATGCGCTCAACGAGGCGCGCAACCGGCAGCTGGACAAGCTGGGCAGCGTGCTGGGCGAGATCCCCAGCGCGTTGCGGCGCGAGTTTCAGATCAAGCCCCGCACGCGGGGGCAGCGGCGCTACCTGGACACGATCACCGCGCACGATCTCACGCTGGCGATCGGGCCCGCGGGCACGGGCAAGACCTACCTGGCCATGGCGGCGGCGATCTCGGCGCTGCTCAACAATACGGTGAGCCGGGTGGTGCTGACGCGGCCGGCCGTGGAAGCCGGCGAAAACCTGGGCTTCCTGCCGGGCGACCTGCAGCAGAAGGTCAATCCGTATCTGCGCCCGCTGTACGATGCGCTCTACAGCATGCTCGATTACGACCGGGTGCGCCGCCTGATCGAGCGGGAGACCATCGAGGTGGCGCCCCTCGCCTTCATGCGGGGGCGGACCCTGTCGAACGCGTTCGTGATCCTCGATGAGGCTCAGAACACCAAGTCCGAACAGATGAAAATGTTTCTCACCCGTCTGGGCGAGAATTCGAAGGCCGTCATTACCGGCGATATCACCCAGATCGACCTGCCCCGGGGGGTCAAGTCGGGCCTCGTCGAGGCGCGCAGCATCCTCAAGGGCGTCGCCGGCATCGGCATCGTCCACCTGACCCGGGGCGACGTGGTCCGGCACGCGCTGGTGCAGGAGATCATCGCCGCGTACGAGCGCGTGGAAGGGCGCGCCGGACCGGATGACGAACACGCCGCGCGCGGCGGCGAGGACGCCTCTCGCGCCCGAGGGCTTCGCTCATGATCCTTCGCCCGGCTGCAAAGAAGCGAGGCCGGCCCGGCGGTTCCTTCCGGCCGCAGGAGAAACGCGCCGGCCTGGCCAAATGGATCCCCCGGAAAAGCCGGTGGGCGCTGCTGGCATCGTTTCTGGTGCTCAGCGCGGCGCTGTCGCGCTATGTCGAGTCGATTCCGCTCGCGTTGCTCGAGGGGATGGACTACAAAGCCCTCGCACCGGACGCGATCCAGACCGATATCGCGTTTGACGCGCCGGATCCCGAGGCGACCCGCCTGGCCCGGGCGGAGGCCTCGGCGAAGGTTCCCGATACGTTTCGTGTCAACCGCGAACTGGTGCAGCAGCAGCTCGCCGCGTTCGACCGGTTTGCGGCAGGCATTCAGAGCCAGCGGAAAGGCATGGATGCGGCGTTGCGCGAAGCGCTGCTGGCGTCCGATTCTTCGCAGAGGACGGAGGATCTCGTATGGGCTACGGCAGTCGCGCGCGCCCAGGCGCTAACGTCAGGCCAGGACGCGCCCCCGGACGTCTTGCCCGAGGATGTGGCCGTTCTGTTGCTGCCCGACCGGCGATCCATTCCTGACCGGGAGTTCGAAGGCCAGACCGAAGGCGGCCCCGCGGCCCAGGGACAGCCCCCCCGGCCGGTCACGGCATTAAAAGACAAGACGCCCGCCGCGGGCAGCCTGTCGTTCACCGCGGCGGATGGCCTGCTGGAGATGACGCGCGAGGCGCTCGAATACGGCCTTCAATTCGGCATTCTGGCGCCCGATGCCCGGGGCACGGTGCTCGAGGGCGAGAAGCAGCCCGACATCAAGATCGTGCGCGACTCGCCCATGCCCGATCAGGCGCGGAGCGAGGTCTTCGCGCCCAGGGAGATTCCCAAACCCGATTCCTCGCGCAATCTGTTGAGCATCCGCCTGGCGCAGGCGTTGCAGGGCGATTCGAGTCCCGCGGCCGAGCTTCCCGTCGAACGCTCCAAAGC
>JAAYAQ010000277.1 GCA_012719295.1 Candidatus Hydrogenedentota bacterium
CCAGCCGCGGCAGTTACGAGGTCTTCCTTACCGTGACCGACGACGAAGGCGTCTCCACGCAGGACTCGATCTACGTGACGGCCACGCAGGAAGCGCCGGCCGTGTCCGGCGAGGTCAATCCCGCGGCCGAGACGGTTATCACGGTCAACAATGCCGGCAGTGCGATCAACGGTGCGCGGCTGACCCTCCCCGCGGGCGCGGTTGCCGAGCCGGTGGTCGCGACCCTCGGGCGGGTGCCCGCAAGCAGCACTCCCAAGCCGCCCGCGGGCGCGGTGAGTGAAGTCATCGAAGCCGGGCCGCAAGGCACGGTATTCAGTCAACCGGTCATCCTTCGGATCCCGCTCAACGCGCCGGTGGCCGACCCCGGCCAACTGATGGTGGCCGGGTACGATGATGACGCCGGCTATTGGAGTACGGAAGGGCTCTCAAACGTGCAGTTCGTAGACGGGGACCCGGTAGACTTCGTCACCGTGGAGGCTGGTCATTTCACGTTCTTCGCGGCGCTGCTTCCGCCGTCGGGGGAAGACATCAACCGCGATGGCAAGGTTGATGCCGTGGACGTGCAGCTGGTCATCAACGGCGCGCTGGGACTCACATTGCCGCCGGGCGCCAATACCGATGTCAATTCCGACGGAACGACCAATGCCGTTGATATTCAACGGGTGATCAACGCTGCGCTGGGGCTGTGATCCGCCCCGCGCAACTGTTCTTCGTAACGCCGCCGCAGTGCCGTCATTGCGGCGGCGTCATTCATCGGACGGCCGACTTTCAGCAGGGCGCAGCCGTGTGAAGGGATGGTCAACGCGATGCCGTCGCTGCGTCTGCCCAGAGGCTTCCTGCGCCAGAGGTCGCGCACCGGCTGCGGCGCCTCGGGCAGGCCAAGCGCAGACCACGTGACGCCGATTTCGAGGGAAGCGCGGCTGCGGGACAGATTGAACAGGCCCACGGCCCGGGTGCCGTCCCACAAGCGGCGCGACCACACCTGGACGGGCGCGTCCAGCGGGCCCGTGACGCACCGGGCGGGGTCGCCCAGGGGATCCTGATGAACCGCTATGACTTCGGGGTTCCTTAGCAGCGCGAGCGTGAACGCGTCCATCCGGGTCAGGTCGCATCCGAGAACCATGGGGGAGGGGAGCAGGGTCCATAGCGTCACATGCGTATGCTGTTCTCGGGAATTCAGGCGCGTTTCGCGCGGCGCTTTCCCCCAGCCCAGCGTGCCGAGTACCAGCATGTCGGCATCGTTCCAGTGGCCGGGACTCGCGTATCCGGCGACGGCGGCCGTCGCCAGCGCGTTGTGCATCACGCTCGGCCAGGCATCCGCGATGTCTTCCGTCGTGCGCCATTGATTGCTGCGTACCCCGGGCGAAGCGGCCCAGTCCCAGACCTCGCCCATGCCGTACTGACAGACCGCATAGACCACGTCGCGCCCGCAGGCGTCCAACGCCTCGCGCATGATGCGATAGGGCCGCACGAACAGCTCACGGCCCTCTCCCTCCGCGACCCCGCTGTAGGAGCACCAGTCGTATTTCAGGAAATCGATGCCCCATGCGGCGAAGGTCCGGGCGTCTTCGCGTTCGTGCCCGTAACTGCCCTCATAATCCGCACAGGTCGTGCGGCCGGGCGAGGAGTAGATGCCCGCCTTCAGGCCCGTTTCATGGAGGTGTTGCACCAGTCCGGGCATATCGGGAAACCGGGCGTTTGGGATGATGGTCCCCCGAGAATCCCGTCCACCGGCCCAGCCGTCGTCGATGCAGACGTACTGGAATCCGTAATCGGCCAGGCGTGTGGCCATGAGCGCGCCGGCCGCGGTCCGGACTCTTTCCTCGTCCACGGTGTCGCCCCAGACGTTCCAGGAGTTCCATCCCATCGGCGGGGTCAGGGCCAGGCAGTCCGGAGCGGCCACGACCAGCAGGGCGTAACGGCCCCGGCCGTGTCTGTTGGTTGCACGAAGATGAATCTCGTGAACGCCTTCCGCTTCGAGCGTCCCGCGGAGGATCCCCGTGGCCGCGTCCAGCGTCACGCCCGAAGGCAGGCTGTCCGCCTCGAACTGGATTGGCCGGTCGCCTGCGCAGGGGATGCGAAACAGAAACGGTCTTCCGGGCGAGGTCCCCACAACGCGCGGCGCATTGATCTCCGGCCTGCGTGGCTGGGCATCGGCAAGCGCGGGCGGTTCGACGGGCGACGGCGCTACGATGCGGGGAAGCTGCCCGGCATCTTTCGTGAGGTAGAGCCTCGCCTCCGCCCAGTTGGCATGGTCAAGACGGATGCCGTCGCCGGCCGGATCCACCACCAGCAGCAGGTGGCGCGCTCCGGTGAGAGCCACTTCGACCGGCAGGGGCGCATCGCTCCCGCGCAAGACCGGGCTCGTCCAGCGGCGCACGCCATCTACCCACACTTCGAAAACCACCGAGCCGTTCGGGCCGACTTCGTCATCGATCCCGGCCAGGGCGGTAAAGCGTTCGCAGCGCCCGAGCAATTCGACATGGCATTCGCTGAACGCGTGGGTTCCCAGCCCGTGCTTGTATTGCGTTCCCCCCAGGGTGATTTCGTTGCGGCCGGCCGAGCGGCCTGCGCCCGGCTCGCCCCAATCCTGCCGGACCCCGGCGACGTCGAGGGCGTCGAGCCATACGGCCGGAGGCCCTGCCTCCGGGCACGCCGCGCCCGCGACGCAGGCGGCGCCGAACAGGAACATCACGAATCGCGCCGCCGTTCGTGTCCGCGTATTCAGTGGGGAGTGTTTATGCATGCGGGTCAATGTAAAAGGCCGGGCGGACGAAAGTCCAGCCCGGCCCGGGAAAGGCGATTCGGCGCGGCACTCAGAATGTCAGAATGAACCACAGGAACACGTAGTCGGCGTCGTCGTCGTCGGTGCCGCCCATGAACGTGGTGCCATTCGAATACAGGTAGTTTCCGTCGAGACCGTGATCCGCGTCGGTGAAGAAATGGGAGTAGAACAGCATGATCGTGAGATTGTCGCTGTAGGCATAGTTGATCACGTTCATCCATTCCCATCCGATATCGTCCCCGGACTCCATGGTCCAGAAACTCAGGGCGGGCGCGATCGGGACGCGGTACCGGCCGATGGTGAAATATGCCGGCCAGTCAAACGTCTCATTGGCCCAGTACCGTCCGATCTGGGTCTTGACGGACACCTTCTCGAACGGTTTGAAATCGACGCCGAGCGCGAGTTCGCTGAAGTTGGTCATGCACCCGTTGTCGTTGCAGGCCGGGGCATAGTTCGGGTCGGCGAACAGACGGTTGAAGGAGGCGCTGGCCTGGGGTTTGTCGAAGGGGTTCAGCCAGTCCCAGAAGCTGAGGTCGCGGTTGTCTTCGCCGCCGAAATAGACGCCCAGCCCATAGACCCGCGGTTTCCAGGCGATGTCGAAGGTGTAGCCGACTTCCAGTTCGCCGGCCCAGGTGTCCCATTCCGCCTCATCATCTCCGTAGATGTACGGCTTGAACCGGATACCGAGGGCGTCCGCGTCGCCGAACTGATAGGCGAGTTTGAGGTCATAATCCAGGGCGCCCCAGTTGCCCCACGCGCGGCCACCGACCGTGTGCAGGTTGGTGGGGTCGTAGTCGTCTACGCCAAACCAGTTCTCAAACCACTCGCCCAACCAGGTCAGGTTGGTGTCGGACAGCGAGCGGGCGTCGCGCACCCAGTACCACCACGCCGAGAAATCGACATTCTCGAGGGCGGTGTATGCGGCGCGGATGCCGTAAAAGTCGACATCGCCGTCTTGCTCGAACGGGCTGGTCTCGGCGAGTTTGGTCGCGAACGCATCCACTTCGAACTGGTCGGTGGCATACGTGAGCAGGACGCCGTCCCACGCGATCCGCAGGGTGGGCGTGGCCCGGTCGCTCAACAGCCAGCCTTCGTCGTAGCGCAGGCGCTGGCGGCCGATGCGCGCGCGCAAGGGCAGACCGCCGATCTCGTTCATCTCGATATACGACTGGAGCAGTTCCACGTCGTCCGAGGTGTTGGCGCGGCCATCCGCACCGGTAATGTAATCGCTGCGGAAATCTTCGCCCCACCAGGCGAAGTCGTAGAACTCGATGACGCCGTTCACGTTGTTGGTGAAATCGGCCTTGACGCCCAGCGTAGTCACCAGCTCGGTGAACGTCCAGTCCGACCGCGCGTCGTCATAGTCGAACACGCCCGCGACGCCGGCCGCCTGACCGGTGGCCCGGCCGGGCAGGAACATCGCCGGGATGCGGGTTTCGAGGGCCGGGCCGCCGCCCAGGACCGACGCGTTGTTGAAGGAACTCTTGTAATACCGTGCGCGAATGTCGATGCGTCCGTAGACCTGAACATTCTGCAATTCGGCATACGCACTGCCCAGCAGGGCGCACGCCACCAGCGTACAAATCAAGATTCTCATGATTTCCCCCTCATTCTCGAGTTTCACCTTCCGCCTGATACCCCGATGGAACGGCAATGCCGGCCACCCCTCCGGTATCCCCCAATTCGCCCTTTTTTATACACGAGTTTATCGAAAATGTCACGCTTTTCGAAGATCAATGACCCGCTTGGCCTTGCCGGGCGTCCGCTGAAGGGTCTGCGGGCTGACCAGTTCGACGCGCGCACGAATGCCTGTAACCGACACAATCTCTCTAACCAGTTTCTCTTTAAGGATTTGCATCTCGCGCATCGAGTCGGAGAAGATCTCCGGCCGCACCTC